>JAGQRC010000437.1 GCA_020425835.1 Planctomycetota bacterium
TCGTCGGTTCGGAAGCCGAGCCGAACACTGGCCTCTGTCGGGATGCCGTCGATCGCTCGGATCTCGTCCCCTCGAGCGATCCCCGCGACATCGGCCGGTCCACCGGGCCAGGCATCGGCCACGAAGTACCGACCATCGATCTCCGTCAGGCGGAGCCCGAGCGTCGGGTGGGACTCGCCAGCGAGCTCGAGCCCGAAGATCTCGACGTCCCGCTCGGCGCGAACTGCGAGATGGCTCGGGGCGAGTGGGGCGAGTCCGCGAAACAACGCGTTCGCCTCGTCGCGGATGGTCCGAGGGTGGCGAGTCGCAGCGCGGAACGCCACCTCCGCAGCGTCGATCGCGCGCGTTCCGTCCGGGAAGCGGTCTCGGAGGACCGCGAAGGCGCGTTGAGCCAGCGGCGCGGAGATCGACTCGGGGAGGCGCGCGTCCGCCCGCGTCGGAGCGACCGGGTCCTGGCCGTCGGCGCCTCCGCTGACCAGACACATCGCCACCAATGTTCGGGTGAGAAGGGGTATCATCGCTCCTCCAACTCGCCCCTTCGCCGGGTCGCCACGGGTCCGACCAGGAGGCGAGAGCACCGAGGATGACGGTGAGGAGGTCCGCGTGCCACTCCGAGATCTCACCTGTGATGAGTGCCAGCACGAGTTCGAGGCGCTGGTGCGAAAGGGCGAGGAGCCGACCTGTCCGCTCTGCGGCTCGACGAAACTCTCCACGCGACTCTCGACCTTCGGTGTCGGCGGAGCACGTCCGACTCTGGCCGACGCTCGAGCGGATGGCTCGTGCGGCTCCTGTGGATCGCTTTCGGGTCCGGGATCGTGACGGGTCGGGTGAGCGCGCTCGGTCGAGCGCCCACTGGGCAGGCCCGTCGAAGGCTCATGAATCGTTCGGACCCATGACTCAGGAGTTCGTGGGCGAGACGTCGGCCCTCGACGACTCTGGTTTTGTTGCCGCTCCTCGAAGGAGCGAGCGGAAGAGGACCGATTCATGGCCGATCTGGTCGTCCCGCTGGCCACCTTCGGGGTCATCGCTCTCGCTTCCCGCAAGTTCGGAGCGGGATTCGCCCGCGTCCGCCTCCCCCTGATCACCGGTTTCCTGGCCGCAGGGATCATCACCGGTCCGTACGCGTTGGAGATGATCTCCGTACCGGCGGTCGGCCGACTGAAGTTCCTCGACTCGATCGCGCTCGGCTTCATCGCTTTCGCCGCCGGGAGCGAGCTCCTGATCGCGGAACTCCGCAGTCGGCTCAAGAGCATCCAGTGGGTCACGATCGGGCTCGTCACCTTCACGTTCATTCTCACCGCGTTCACGATCGTGTTGATCGGGGACTGGATACCCTTCGCCGCCGACAAGTCGTTCTCGTTCCGCCTCGGCGTGGCGCTCCTCGCCGGATCGATCCTGGTCGCCCGATCTCCGTCGTCGGCGATCGCCGTCGTCAACGAGCTGCGGGCGCACGGCCCCTTCACCCGGACCGCGCTCGGGGTCACGGTCGTGATGGACGTCGTGGTGATTCTGATCTTCGCGTTGAACTCCTCGCTCGCCGATGCCCTGTTCTCCGGAGAGTCCTTCGCGTTCGGGCTGATCCTCCTGGTCCTGGGGGAGATCGTGCTCTCCCTCGGCCTCGGTCTCCTGCTCGGACGGCTCCTCCTTCCGGCACTCCTTCGAGCGCGAATCCCGGAAGTGCTCCGGACGGGGCTGCTGCTCGGCCTCGGCTACGGCGTGTTCTTCTCGTCCGCCCTGGTCCACGAGCGATTCCATCTGCTCTTCGAACCGCTCCTCGTCTGCATGTTCGCCGCGTTCGTGCTGACGAACTTCACACCGGACCGCGCGCAGTTGCAGAAGACCATCGACTCCGCCAGTCCGCTCGTCTACACGGTCTTCTTCACCTATGCCGGCGCGAGCCTGCAGTTGGACGTGCTGACCGACACCTGGCTCATCGCACTGATCCTGTTCGCGGTGCGCATCGCGGGGATCTTCCTCGGGTCGTTCTTCGGCGGGGTCATCGCCAAGGACCCGATGCGGTTCAATCGGGTCGGTTGGATGTCCTACGTCACGCAGGCGGGGATCGGGCTCGGTCTCGCCAAGGAGGTCGCCAACGAGTTTCCGCTCCTCGGAACCGAGTTCACGACGCTGATCGTCTCGATCATCGTGCTCAACCAGATCGTCGGTCCACTGACCTTCAAGTGGGTCCTCCAGCACGTGGGAGAGGCGCACGTCCAGCACGGGAAGCGCGATCTCAAGGGGACCCCTCTCGTGCTGATCTTCGGGCTCGACGGGCAGTCCCTCGCCCTGGCGCGGCAACTCGATCGACACGGCTGGCGAGTGCGCATCGTTTCTCGGACGGCGGAGGATCGCTCGGAGGTGCCCGACACCGGGGCGGAGATCCTCCCGATCGCGGAGTTCACGCGAGAAGCGTTGGCCGAGGTCGGGGCCGAGGAGGCCAACGCGATCGTCTCCCTGATCGACGACGAGGCGAGCTACCGCGTGTGCGAGATCGCGTTCGAGTACTTCGGAACGCGTACGCTCATCGCCCAGTTGCACGATCGGGAGAACGAAGAGCGGTTCCGCGCGATCAACGTGCGGATCGTCAACCCGGAGACCGCACTCGTTGGACTCCTCGACCACTTCGTCCGCTCGCCGCGAGCGACGTCGATGATGATCGGACTCGATCCGTCCAAGGACATCGAGGAGTTCGAGGTCCGGAACCCCGAGCTGAACGGAGTAGCACTCCGGGACCTCCGCTTGCCGCTGGACACGTTGGTGCTCTCGGTCGAGCGCGATGGGGCGAGCCTCGTCTCGCACGGGTACACCACGCTCAACTTCGGAGACCGGGTCACCGTGTTGGGAGAACCGAAGAGTCTGCTCGAGGTGCAGCTCAAGCTCAGCGACTGACGGTCCAGTCGATCAGAGCTCTCCGGCACACGGCAGGTAGTCCGTCGTGTCGTCCTCGTCCTCGAGAGGGAACGGGCCCGCGGGCGGCGGACCATCGACGAAGAGGTACTCGAGGAGCATCACCGCATCCGAGAGCCCGACGGACCCGTCGTCATCGACATCCGCGGCATCGGGGCAGGCGAGCGGGGCCCCCGATCCGAAACGATGATCGAGGAGCTCGAACACGTCGCCGAACGCGACCACCCCATCGGCGTCGGCATCTCCGCGAAGGAACCGATCCTGGTGGACCAATCGTGGTGTGCCCGGACTCGCGAGCGCTCCGACTCGACCGGTGATCAAGTACGTGTGGAGACCGGGACCGACGTCGGAGTCGAGGAACGACGTCGCGGTACCGGGCAGGACGGCGATCTCCGCACCGTCTCGCTCGACGATGATCTCGTCGTAGAACAGGGGCAGCAACCAGTCGAACGCGACCAGGCCCGGTCCGACCTGGTCGGTCAGGGCGGCGATCGGGGCGAGCGCCGCGAACTGGTCCTGCAGCCCGTGGATCTGGAAGCTCTCGAGGATCCAGGATGCGTGAGGGGTCCCGTTGCTCAGGTCGCCATCATCGTCGTCGGCGAGGAGCACCGCGGTGACCACGCCGTCCCCGATGGAGCTGGGCATGAAGTAGAGACTCTTCGCGTAGAGCGTCTCCGCCAGCGCCGTGCCCGCCTCGACACCGAGTTCGTGGATGCAGCGGGTCCGCAGATCGAAGAAGCTGCCGCCGACGACCCGACCCTGCGTCCAGATGTCTCCGACGACCGGGTGCACGAGATCGACCTCGATGTCGCGGAGGTGCGCCCCGGGGCCGTAGAAGTCGCGACCGACCAATCGATGTCCCGTGAGGAAGATCGCTCCGGCATCGGCGAGCCCCTCGTTCAGATTGAAGTCGGGGAAGCCGCCGAAGATCTCCCAGACGATCGCATGCGTGTACTCGTGGTAGATCACGCTGGAGAACGCACTGTTGGGGCAGAGACCACCCTCCGGCAGGAAGAACAGCTCCGGGACCGAAGGGTCGTAGGCCGCGTTGCAGGTCCCGAAGAGTTGTCGGTTCACCCGCACCTGGAGCGGGAAGTCGAGGTCCGTGAACGGCGGCACGAGCGGTAGACCGGAGAACCAGTCGTGGGCTCGGTTCACGTGGAGGTAGGCGTTGACCTCTGCCGTGTCCTCGTCCGTCGGCACTTCGTTGACGGCGATCGAGATCGACTCGCCGTCGGCGATCGGCCCGGTGTCGATCTGGATCTCGGGTCCCGCGTCGTCGAGGACATCGGCGTAGAGACCGCTCAGGGTCCCGGTCAGCGTGATCGGATCGCACCCCGGACCGTCGACGCAGAGAGCGCCCTGATCATCGGTGATGGCAGTCTGTCCGGTCCCGT
>JAGQRC010000438.1 GCA_020425835.1 Planctomycetota bacterium
TCTCGCCGCGGTGACCCTGCCCGCCAATCCGTGGCTCGTCGACGAGGATGCGCTCCGAGAGTTGTGGCAGGGGAAGACGACGGTGTGGCTCTTCGCGAAACAGAAGCAACTCTCCTTGGTCTCGAACCTCGGCGTGGATGCGTTCGAAGTCGATCGTTCGGGGGACTTCGTGCTGTTTCGCTCCAAACCGCTCCATCGGGATTGACCACCGCGCCGGGATGGGATTCCCTCCCGGGATCCACGTCCGAAGGGCACCCATGATCTTGATCTTCGGCTACCAGTCGGTCGGCCACGCCTGTTTCGAGGCCCTTTGGGAACTCGGGGAGCGCGAGCTCCACGTGGTCACGCACCGCGATCGTCCCGGCGAGACGATCTGGTGGTCGTCCCTGGCGGATGCCGCCCGGGCGGTCGACGTGCCGGTGACCTACTCCGAGGACCTCGATCGGGAGGCCTTGATCGAGTTCGTGCGGGAGCTGCGACCGCAGTTGATCTACTCGTTCTACTACCGGGACATGCTGCCGACCGCGGCCCTGCGCGTCGCCGACCTCGGCGCGTACAACATGCACGGGTCGCTGTTGCCGGCTTACCGCGGTCGTTGCCCGGTCAACTGGGCCGTTCTGAACGGGGCGACGGAGACCGGTGTGACACTTCACCACATGGTCGCGCGGGCGGACGCGGGGGACATCGTCGGACAGCGAGCGGTCCCGATCGGACCCCGGGACACCGCCCTCGACGTCTTTCACGCGATGGTGCCCGCCGCCCGGGCGCTCCTTGCGGAGCTGCACCCGCAGATCGTCGCGGGAACCGCGCCCAGGATTCCGCAGGACGAGTCCCGGGCGACGACCTTCGGGGGGCGGAGGCCCGAGGATGGGGCGATCGACTGGTCCCGCTCGGCCTCCGACATCGATGCGCTCGTTCGCGCCGTCGCCCACCCGTATCCGGGCGCCTTCGGCGAGTGGGAGGGACGTCGGTTCTACGTCTGGCGGTCCAACCCGGTGGAACGAGCAGAATCGGCAGAGCCCGGGCAGATTCTCGGCGTCGACGGCGGTGCGCTGCTGGTGGCGTGCGGTGAGGGCGCGCTCCGGATCGAGCGGGCCTCGTACGGCGACGGTCCCGAGTTGGCCGCGCGAGAGTTGGCGGGGCCGGTGCTGCCGGGCGGCGAGCTGGCGGGGTCCGTCCTCTCGGCGGGGCGCGGTCGAGCGTGACCGTGCTCCCGATCGACATCGCACGCTCATGAACGTAATGTCACCCGCAGCCCGCACGTCGGACCTACACTTCTGCCCTTTCGACACCGCGGCAATTGGAGGTCGAGTGTGACCAGCAAGCGAGTCCTGATCCTCGGAGCCAACGGGTTCATCGGCAACGCCCTCGTGCGGGAGCTCCTCGATCGGGGCCACACCGTCGTCGGGATGGACCTCGAGTCCGACAAGCTCGACCACTGCCTCGGCGCGGAGGGCTTCCGATTCGTCCAGGGTGACATCGCGGTCGACCGCGACTGGGTCGAGCAAGAGATCCTTGCGGCCGACGTCGTGCTCCCGCTCGTGGCGATCGCCACGCCCGCGCTCTACGTGCGCGAGCCCTTGCGCGTGTTCGAGCTCGACTTCGAGGAGAACATGCGCGTGATCCGGCTCTGTGTGGAGCACGGCAAGCGGTTGATCTTCCCGTCGACGAGCGAAGTCTACGGCATGTGCCAGGACAACGACTTCGACGAGGAGACCAGCGCGCTGGTCATGGGGCCGATCCACAAGCAGCGTTGGATCTACGGTTGCCTCAAGCAGCTCCTCGACCGGGTGATCTACGCCTACGGCGTTCACGAGGACCTCGACTACACCCTGTTCCGCCCGTTCAACTGGATCGGACCGCGGCTCGACGCGATCGACGCCGAGAAGATCGGGTCGTCGCGCGTCGTCACGCAGTTCATCGGTGCGTTGGTCCGGCGCCAGCCGATCGACCTCGTCGACGGTGGAGCGCAGCGTCGCTGCTACACCTACATCTCGGATGGCGTCGACGCGCTGGTGCGGATGATCGAGGACGAGTCGGGCGCCTCGCGTCAGCAGATCTTCAACATCGGCAATCCCGAGAACGAGTGCTCCGTCGGACAACTCGCCGAGCGACTGCACCGGATCTACCGCACCGAGTTCGGGGGCGATCCGCTGCCGCTCGATCGTGCGCTCCGCGTCGTCGACTCCCGCACGTTCTACGGCGAGGGTTACCAGGACCTGACGAGCCGGCGTCCGTCCATCGCGAAGGCGCAACGGGAACTCGGTTGGATGCCCCGCGTCGACCTGGAGTGTTCGCTGCGCGAGACCTTGCGTTTCTTCCTCGGTGAGATGAAGTCGCTCGAGTCCCGGGTGCGCGACGTCCTTCGCGAAGGAAGCCCGTCGAGCCCGGCCGCCGCATCGGGGCGGACGCTACGCGACGACGCCCTGCGGAACTGAGAGCGTCCCCGTCGCGCGGAGGTCAGCGTTCGGAGACGCCGCGGTCAGCGTTGGGACACGCCGCGCAACGACGACGACGCGAGATCGGCGTCGGGGTCGTCGGTCGGAGGCTCCGAGGTCGATCGCCGTCGACCATCGTGGTGGACGGCGCGGACCCGATAGGACGAGCGCCCGCTCAGTCGTTCGTGGATGCGACCGATGTACTCGCCGAGGACACCGATCGCGATGAGTTGCGCCCCGGCGAGGATCGACACGATTCCCAGAATGGTGAGCGTTCCCTCGTTGGCCCAGTTGACGCCGAATGCGAGACGGAGCGAGATCAGCAGGAAGCCGAGCGTCAGCCCACCGGCCGCGAGCAGCAGGCCGACCACGGTCAAGAGACGCAGCGGGCGAACCGACAGGCTCGTGACGAGGTCGAGTTGGAGGCCGAGCAGCTTGATCAGCGAGTACTTCGAGTCGCCGTGCGTGCGAGCCTCGTGCCCCACCCCGATCTCGATCGGGTGGCCGGCGAGGTGATCGGCGAGCGCGGGAATGAAGGTCCGCCGGTCGTTGCTCTCGACGCAGGCGCGGGCGACATCGAACGAGTAGCCCCGCAGCATGCAGCCGTAGTCCGTGATGCGGGTTCCCGCGAGCGCTCGAGCGATACGATTGGTGATCTTGGACGCGAACCGCCGGCCCCAACTGTCGTCGCGATCGATCCGATAGGTGTGCACGATGTCGTGCCCCGTGCGGAGCGCCTCGAAGATCCGGGGAATCTCCTCGGGCGGGTTCTGCAGATCGGCGTCGAGGGTGACCACCGCGCGACCGCGCGCGCTCTGGAACCCCGCCATCACCGCGGCGTGTTGTCCGAAGTTGCGAGCGAGCTCGACCACCACGATGTGGGCATCGCTCTCGGCCGCGCGGCGAGCGACGGTCAGGGTCTCGTCGCTCGAGCCGTCGTCGACGAGGACCAGCTCCCAACGGGTGTCGAGCGCGGAGCAGGCGGCGCGGACGCGGTCGATCAGGAGTGGGATCGTGGACGCCTCGTTGAACATGGGAACGACCACGGAGAGATCGAGCGTGGGAACGAGCGACTCGGTCAAGTGGAGAGTCCTTTCCGCGGCACGCGCCGCCCGGTCCTTGCTTCGTCCGGGCCGAGGGAACTCGCCGGAGGGAGGGGAGGCACGCACCAGAGGTCGGTCCGTCGATGGGCGGGCCGCTTCGCGGCGCGATGCTGCCGACCTCGAGAAGGGCGTGCACGCCTCATGACGATGATTTCATACCTCGGAGTCCGCTCGACGGGCCGGGAGAGAAGACGATGAACGACACCGAAGAGAAGTTCTACCCCTATGCGCGCCCCTGCCTCGACGACGGAGACATCGCGGCGGTGGAGGAGGCGATCCGCAGCCCCATGCTGACCACGGGCCCTCGGGTCGGTCGGTTCGAGGAGGCGATGCAGGACCGTCTCGGGAACGGCGTCTCCGCGGCCGCGGTGTCGAGCGGAACCGCGGCGCTCCACCTCGCTGCCCTGGCCGGGAAGCTCGGTCCGGGAGACGAGGTCATCGTGCCGACCATGACGTTCCTGGCGACCGCCAACGCGGTCCGCTACGTCGGGGCTCGACCTCTCCTGATCGACATCGACCCGGAGACGCTCGCTCTCGATGTCGACCGGGTCGCCGAGCTCGTGACGGATCGTCCGTCGATTCGTGCGATCTTCGCCGTCCACTTCGCCGGGCTCCCGGCGCCGCTCCCCCGGCTCCAGGAGATCGCCCGCGCCCACGATCTCCTGCTGATCGACGATGCCGCCCACGCCATCGGGGCGACGTACACCCACGATGGCGTCGAGCACGAGGTGGGGGACGGGGCGCATTCCGACGGCACCTGTTT
>JAGQRC010000439.1 GCA_020425835.1 Planctomycetota bacterium
CGGGTTGTCCGACGAGGCTCTGGAGGCGTGGCGCGACATCGATCGCAACAACCCGCTCCGCTTCCGCAGTCGGTTTGCGAGTGTTCGCGTGGCGCACCTCGATGTCTCGCCGACCGTTCACGAGGTCCTCCAGGAGCTTCGCGACGGAGGCACCTCGAACGTCCTCCTCGTTCCCGCCGCGTTCTGTGCGTCGTCCGACGAGATGAGGACGCTGAGGGGAATCGTCACCGGGCACACCGACGGGATGACCGTGCACTGGCTCCCCGGTCTCGGGGGAACCGTCTACCGACGGCACGAGGTGCCCAAGACGAATTCCGGGCACACGCCCGAAGAGTCCGAAGAGAAGGATCTATGAACGCTTTCCTGGACGCACTGCAGTGGCGAGGACTGCTCCACCAGACCGCCGGTGACCTGTCGAGCCACCTCGACACACCCGGTCGTGTGGGCTACTGCGGATTCGATCCGACGGCCGACAGTCTGACCATCGGGCACCTGGTCCCGATGATGATGCTCGCCCATTTCCAGCGTTGCGGGCATCGGCCGATCGTGTTGATCGGCGGCGGGACCGGGCTGATCGGCGATCCGTCGGGCAAGGATGCGGAGCGGCAGCTCCAGACGATCGAAACGGTCGAGGAGAATGTCCGCGGTCAGATGCGGATCTTCGAGCGAGTCCTCGACTTCACGCCGGGACCGAATGCCCCGCGGGTCGTCAACAACGCCGACTGGCTGACCCGGATCGGCTACATCGAGATGCTGCGCGACGTCGGCAAGCACTTCTCGGTCAACATGATGATGGCCAAGGAGTCGGTCAAGGAGCGGCTCCACAACCGGGACCAGGGCATCAGCTACACCGAGTTCAGCTACATGATCCTGCAGGCCTACGATTTCCTGCATCTCCGTCGCGAGATGAACTGCACGGTTCAGATGTCCGGCTCCGACCAGTTCGGGAACATCGTCGCGGGGATCGACCTGATCCGTCGCGTTCTCGGTCCCGACGCCGAAGAGTCGTTCGCGGCCACCGCGCCCCTCGTGTTGCGAGCCGACGGGAAGAAGTTCGGGAAAACCGAGTCCGGGGCGGTTTGGCTGACGGCCGACCGCACGTCACCCTACGCGTTCTACCAGTTCTGGCTGAACACCGAGGACGCGATGGTGATCGACTACCTGAAGCGGTTCACCCACTTCGATCACGAGACGATCGCCGATCTCGAGACGCAGCATGCCGAGGCACCCCAACGACGGGACGCCCACCGGGCCCTCGCCCGCGAGGTGACATCGATGCTGCACGGAAACGATGCCGTCGCCCACGCCGAGAATGCCGCCGCAGCGCTGTTCTCCGGCGAGGTGCGATCGCTCGACGCGGGGACGCTCGCGGAGGTCTTCGCCGATGTCCCGAGCTCGACGCATGCCCGCGCCGCTCTGGACGGGGACGGTGTGCCGATCGCCGAGCTGCTTCCGGAGACGACGCTGGCGACCAGTCGTCGCCAGGCGCGAGAGTTCCTCGGCGGGGGGGGCGTCTCCGTCAATGGCGAGAAGGTCAGCGCGGATCACGTGCTGACGCCGCGCGATCTGCTCCACGGATCGACGATCCTGATCCGACGCGGGAAGAAGAGCTGGCACTGCACGCGGTGGGAGTAGGTTCCGAGGCGAGTTCCCGGTTCAACGGCTGGCGCCGTTGACACTTCCGTGGCCCGCATCGTCCAATGCTCCGTTCTTGGTTCGTCCCGCAATCGGGCGATGGATACTCGACGAACTTGCTGCTGGCTCATACTTCGAGTTTCGACGGGTGTGCTGGGCGCAGGAAGCTCGGGCTCTCGGCCGGAATGAGTTTTTCAGCGGACTGCTAGACACCCTGGCTGGAACGTGCCACCCCATGTCCCGACGACGCTCTTCCTGGTTCGACGATCTCGCTCACGCCGGTTGTGGTTTTCTCATGGGAAGTGTCGACGTGATCCCGGGCGTCTCGGGCGGGACGATGGCGCTGATCCTCGGGATTTACGAGCGCCTGGTCACCGCGATCAGTCACGTCGACCTGAAGCTCTGGGGCCAGGTGCGTCGCGGTCGGTTCCGGGACGCCGCCGAGCATCTCGACCTGCGGTTCCTCGTGCCGCTCGGCCTCGGCATCGCCGTCGCGCTGGTCACCCTCGCGAGTCTGATGAAGTACCTGCTCGAGCATCAGCGGGGTCCGACCTACGGCGCCTTCTTCGGACTGATCGCGGCGTCGACTTTCCTGGTCGGGAAGATGATCCGTCGACGTTCGGCGTTGGTCTTCGCCGCGGGAGTGGTCGGTGCGATCGCCGCCTATTGGCTCACCCGCCCGGAGTCCGGAGGCACGATCCTCCCGTTCGGGCCGGACGACGTCGGCGAGCCGTTCTACGCGTTCATCTGCGGGGCGATCGCGATCTGCGCGATGATCCTCCCGGGGATCAGCGGGTCCTACTTGCTCGTCCTGCTCGGCAAGTACGAGTGGGTCATCGGCATTCTGCACGGGCTCAAGAAGGGGGACGTGACCTCGGAGGACCTGCTCCTCCTGAGTGTCTTCGCCGCAGGCTGTCTGATCGGAATCCTCGCGTTCTCCAAGTTCCTGCGCTGGCTCCTCGAGCGGTTCCACGATCCGACCCTCGGGCTGTTGTGCGGATTCATGCTCGGGTCGCTCCGGAAGCTCTGGCCGTTCAAGAACGCGGCGGACTACAACCGGCTTCCGCACGGGTTCGATGAGGCTTGGCTACCGATCGCACTGGCCGCGGGGGGCGCCGCGATCGTGCTCGCGTTGGCGTTGACGGCGAGCCGCGTGCGAGTCCGCCGACTCGAGGAGTGAGCGGCGGTGCGTTTGCGGTCTCGAGTTCTCGGAGGGAGTCGTACCCATGTCGCCCACGTCGAAGTCGAAGCCACGAGTCCCGTCCGTGTCCCCGGAACGTCCCCTTCGACGCGTCGTGTTGACGGGGGGACCGGCGGCCGGGAAGACGGCGATCGCCGACGTGCTCCGTCGGCAACTGGCGGATGAGGTCACCGTCGTTCCGGAGTCGGCGACGATCCTGTTCCAGGGTGGCTTTCCCCGCCCGACCTCGACCGAAGGGCGACGCCTCGTCCAGAAGGCGGTCTTCACCGTCCAACGCGAGCTCGAGGCGATCTACGGCTTGACGCATCCGAACGTTCCGCAAGTGCTCGATCGCGGCTCGCTCGACGGGGGCGCCTACTGGCCGGGCGGACTGTCCCGATTCCTCGGCGCGATGGGGACGACGCTCGAGAGCGAGTACCGTCGATACGACGCGGTGATCTTCCTGGAGTCGACGGCGTACGACAAGGACGGCTACCCGAGCGACAACCCGGTGCGCATCGAGTCCCCGGCTGCGGCGCGGAAGATCGATGCTCGGCTCCGAGAGATCTGGCAAGGGCATCCGCGCTTCACGCTGATCGAGCGTCAGGCTCGGTTCTACGAGAAGGTCGCCGCGGTGTTGATCGCGCTCGAGCGGGCGCTGAGCCTCGACAGCGGCGTCGCAAGTTAGTGCCGCGGCATCGCTGACGTTCGTTCTCAGTTTTGGTGCGGGGATCCGGTCTGTTTCCAATTCCGAGGAGAGGGCCGGGGGAGGCGTCCACCGTGCTCGACGGGCCGTGCGATGGCGCGGTCTCGATGCGCGGATCGTCGTCGAGGCGTGGGGATGAGCTTGGTCGTCGGTTTGCAGACCGACGTCGGTCACAATGGGTAGCGTCGATGAAGGGACTGAGGATGAGCCGCGAAGTCGAAATGGTCGGGGGCCTCAAGGTCCGTCACGTCTACGAGCACGATCCCGCGGATTTCGAGCGATCGGTCAACGTCGCCCTCGGAGAGATCCTCGACGCGGGACACACCCTCGTCGACCTCCATTACTCGGTCGATCCGGCCTCCCACGAGAACCGACGCGGCGGCTTCGGGGCCTTGATCCTCTTCGAGGTCGGTGTCCATCCGGACGAAGGGAGCACGGGATGAAGATCGATACCATCATCGTTGCCAGTGACCTGTCCGACTGTGCGGCCTCCGCGCTCCGAGTGGCGGCACGACTCGCTCCCGCTTTCGGATCGACCCTGCGGGTGGTCCACGTCCTCGAGGCGGTCGCTCCCCCGGAAGTCATCTACTACGGATTGAAGGTGGCGATCGACTACGAGGAGCACGACCTCGCGATGGCGCGTCAGGAGCTGAAGGAGTGGATCGAGCGGACCTTGCCCGAGGGCTGCCCCGAGTACACGACGTTGTTTTTTAATGAGACGGCGGCCACCGAGATCGACGCGGAGGCGGAGGAGATCGA
>JAGQRC010000440.1 GCA_020425835.1 Planctomycetota bacterium
AGCGCACATCCCGGCGATCCTTCTCGACGAGGCAGTCGGCGACGTCGAGATCGACCCCCTGGAGGGTCACGCCCTTACCGTCCTTGAGGGTCCCGCCGATGACGACCCGGGCCTTGGGGCCCTCGTCGTCGATGCCCTTGCCGGTGTCGATGAACGTGATCGCGACCTCGCTCCGTTCGCGGCGCTCGTCCCGCGAACGCGCAACACCCTCTGGACCGACGTCGGTGCCGTTCGCCGTGCGACGTCCGGTCAGAATCTCGAGGGACCCCCCTTCGGGCTCCATCGCTTGGAGCGCGTTCATCGCGACGTTCAGGAAGGCGCTGGTCATCTCGTGGCGATCCCACCGGAGCGTCGGGAGCTCTTCGTCGAGATCGACCGTGAGCTCGACGCGACGAGCGTTCGCCTCCTTGCGCAGGAGCCGCTCCAGCTCGGCGACGAGAGCGTTCGGGTCGACCCATTCCTCGCCGCTCGTGGAGGGCTGGGCGAGCGACAGGAAGTTCGTGACGAGTTGATTGAGTCGCTTGACCTCGCTCTGGACATCGGACGTGAATCGAAGGAAGCGTTCGCGGCTCTTCGCGTCGTCCGGTAGGAACTCATCCCGGATCTGGCCGATGTTCAAGTGGATCGCGTTGAGCGGGTTCCTCACGTCGTGCGCCACGCCTGCCGCGAGGTCTCCCATGTGGAGCACCCGCTCGCGACGAGCGAGCTCTCGCTCGAGCTCGCGATTGCGCTCGAGGCTCTCCACCATGCGATTGAACTGGGTCGCGAGCACGGCGAACTCCCCCGTGCTGTGCTCGTCCACTCGGGCGTCGAGCTCCCCGGACGCGACGCGCTCGAATGCACCGACGACGTCGTAGACGGGACGGGTGATCCGGAACCCGAGATACAGAGCCGCCGCAATCCCGCAGAGGAAGATCCCGATCGTCGCGAGCAGGTCGATCCGCCGGTTCTCGTCGAACACGCTCTGCACCTCATCGAGGTACTCGGTGATGTCGATGTCCGCTTCGGCCGCCCCCCGATCTGTCGTCGTTCCGGAGTCGAGATCGATCGCCACCGCCGATCCCGTCTTCCGGTCGAGGAACTGCACGACGTCCGACAAGCGACTGACGTCGTCCACTCCCTCGAGTCTCTGAACCAAGGCGGACTCCGCCGGAGGGGCGACCTCGGGCGTCTCGGTCGGCACCGCTTCACGGAAAGCCGGCACCGCTCGGTCCGAGGGCAGCTCCGGATTGAGCTGTCGATTGAAGATCACGACCATCGTCAAGAGCGCGTCCTGGACCTGCTGCCGGTCTTGCCGGAGCTGTTGGATCTTCTCGACCAGATCCTGGGACTCGACGCGGATGGTCACCTTCTGGTCGCCCGTCAGCGGCGAACGCTCGTCGCCGGGAATCCGACGCGTGCGCACTGCTCCCCTCCGGAATCCCGGAAGCGACGGTCGGACGTGCACCGTCGCTCCGAGGCGGAGGTTCACCGAGTCCTCGAGGCGACGGGTCACCTCCTCGGCAATGTGCTGTGCGGTGCGTTCGACCTTCACGAGCAACCGATCCTTGTTCAGCTCATGGACGTAGTTCTGGAGCAGCAGTGCCCCGAGGAGCAGTGCGATCAGAACGGCGATGAACTGGGTCTTCAGGTTCCAGAACCGACGCATGATCCGGCTTTCCTGGCGAAAGCAGGGCTCCGGCCGAGGCGCGTGCTGACGTCCATCGGCGTGGTGGAGCCCGAGAGGTGGGGCAAACCCCATTCCCCGACTGGCGGGTCGAGAACGGCGGCCAAGCAAGCCTCCGACCTCATCTCAACCTACTGGCTGATCACCACTTGCGCTACGCGGGGTCGTGCCGCGATCGCAGATGGGTCCGCAGACCGGGAGGCGACAACCCGACCTGGGGCTGGGGTGTGGAGATGTGATACAGCTCGGCCGTCCGAATCCCGCACGCGGCGGGGGACGCGGACTCCGACGCGAGCCCGCGCGCTCAGTCGTGGGTGCGAACACGGTACTCCCGGTATCGGTCACACCACATCCGAGCGGCCGGGGCGAAGTGAAGCCCGAGATAAAACCAGTTCGTCAATGCGGTTCGGACCAGACCGTGGGCGCGCCAGCGACGGGTGGAGGTCTCGATGGACGGCGTCAGCACCCGCACCTCTCCGAGAGTCCGCAGTCGTCGCGAGAAGTCGAGGTCCTCGAGAAGGCGGTCCTCCCGGTAGCCGCCGAGTGCCTCGAAGATCGGCCGTCGCACGAAGATCCCCTGGTCGCCGAGCGGACCGAGGCCGAGCGCCGTGCGGAGGTTCGCGACAGCGGCGACGGTCCGGAAGATCCCGGCCCGATCGAACCCCAGTCGGAAGGCGCCGCCGGCCACCGCCGGATCGCCCATCGCCGCGCGGATCGCCGCGGACCAACCCTCCGGCAACCGGCAGTCGACGTAGGGGAAGAAGAGCACGTCGCCACGAGCGAGCGCCGCGCCGGTATTGAGCTGACGAGCGAGACCCGACGTCGATCGCTCGATCCGCAGCGGAAGGTCTCGGGCTGCCGCGATCCTCGCGATCTCCACGGTACCGTCGTCGCTCCCGCCGTCGACGAGGACGATCTCGTCCGGTGGGTCACGACGCGCGCGCTGCAGGAACCGGCGAACGTACTGCGCTTCGTTGAGCACCGGAACGACGATGGAAACCTTCAAGCGGCGACGTCCTCCCGAGATGATCCGCCGACCCTCTCCGAATCCCACACCGTGCATGAGACTCTGGGATCTCGGGTGTTCCTTGCGTCCCCGGGTTCGACCTGGCCGGGCTCGACACGGGAGTGCCCTCGAACGCGATCGATGGTCCGGGCTCCACACGTCGCGACCGACTCGACGGGATCTCCGACAGACTCCTATGGGTTGCGAATGGCGGGTGCTGTACTCTGACTCAGATCGCATCACGTGAACAGCCGAAAGCGAGGGGCCGCCGCCTGCCGAATTCGGACTCGGGACGCCTCACCGGCGCCCGGATGACGACCGGTCTCGGAACGGAGCGACCGCCCGACTCGATGGACAAGACCCCTCCCGATCCCCCGGATGACCGATCGGCCACCCCCGCCGACACTCAGCCGATGCAGACCGAGAAGCACCCGCGACTCGGCTCGTTCTCCATCGAGGAGAAGATCGGTGAAGGCGGGATGGGTGTCGTCTACCGTGCCTACGATCCCGACCTCCAGAGGACCGTCGCGATCAAGCGGATCCACCCGAGCCTCGCCGGCAATGCGGAGCTCGCCGAGCGTTTCGTATCGGAGGCGCGCGCCGTCGCCGCGGTCGACCACCCGAACATCGCCCAGATCCACGCGATCCACGCTCGCGACGCGGAGTCGCCGGCGTTCTTCGTCATGGAGTTCGTCGAGGGGGAGTCCGCGGAGCAACGCGTTCGACGGCTCGGACCGCTCGCCGTCAAGGAAGCGCTCGACCTGGTCATTCAGGCCGCGCGAGGTCTGCAGGCCGCGCACCGGCGCGGCATCGTGCACGGCGACGTCAAGCCGTCCAACCTGGTCATCGCCGCTCGGGGACGAGTGAAGCTGGTCGACTTCGGGCTCTCCCGTCCTGTGGGGGACGAGGCGAGCACGCTCGGGTCTCGTGCGCTGGGCACTCCGCACTACGCGTCGCCGGAACAGCATCGACACGAGGCTCTGGACCAGCGCTCCGACATCTACTCGCTGGGCTGCACCCTCTTCGAGCTCCTGTGCGGCCGCCCGCCGTTCCAGGGCGAGAACGCCGAAGCCATCCTTCGTGCGCACGCGGAGGGGCGCGCGCCATCCGTGAAGCAGTTCCGCACCGAGGTTCCTCCGGAGGTCGATCGCATCGTCGACCGCATGTTGGCGAAGGATCGGGACCATCGCTATCCGAACTACGATGACCTCCTCGCCGACCTGGAGCGCTGCGTCGTCACCCGACGACCCGACGTCGAGATCGTCGCGAAGGCGAACTGGACGAGGGCGCTGCTCTCGATCCTCGCCTGGTCGAGCGTCTTGACGATCGCGGTGATCCTGCTGATCACCCGCAGCGACACCCTGCGCGACTGGTTCTCGCCCGCGCCCGATCGGGCGGACGCTGGCCGCGCGCTCCTCCAAGGCGTCGCCGCGACGGACTCCGCCCACCGAGATCGACTCGACTTCACGTTCACGAGTTCGAGCTTGCACCCGGCGATTCGATTCGGCAGCGACGCCTCCGCGAGCGGCGATTCGAGTACCCCGCCGCACTTCGTCGGCGCGACGAACCAGCCCGGCGGCGCGCTCGCCTGGTCGCGCTACAGCGG
>JAGQRC010000441.1 GCA_020425835.1 Planctomycetota bacterium
CCCTGGATCCCCGACCACCGCTACGCGCCTCCGAGTGTCGAGAGTTGCGCCGCCAGCCGCTGCTGGGTGTTCTGCGACGACTGGATGACCTGCTCGAGTTGAGCGAACTGCCGGCGCAGCTGATCCTCACGTCTCCCGATCCGGTCGTTCATCGACTGGATTCGGCTCTCCAGGTCGGCGATCAGCTCGTCGAATCGATCGGCTCGCCGCTGCAACGCTCCGTCGTCCGTGTCGGTCAGCCCGTCGATGATGTCGACGAGTCGGCTGCCGATCCCGGGATCCTCCGTCAGGTCGACCTCGAAGCCGGTGAGCACGCCGCCGCCATCGACATCCGCGCTGCGGTTGAGCCCGAGGTCATTGGCGGCGCTCGATCCACCGGCCGAAGTGACGCGAAAGGTCTCACTCCCGCTCGTGCCGTCGCGTAGCACGAACGAGTTGGTCGCGCTCGAGAGCTCCGCCGTGAGCGTCACCCCCGCCGTCGTCGCCGCATCGTTGATCCGGTCGATGATGTCTTCCGCGTACACGGCGCCGGAGATGTCGACACCGAGCGTCGTCCCGTCGCGCAAGTGGATCTCGAAGTCGTCGCCGGCGGAGTCGACATCGACGCCGGCGCCGTTACGGAAGTCCGCGAGCTCGGAGCGATCCTCCAGCGGGCGGGCCGCGGTGAACAACCGCTCGACGGCGGACGGGTCATCCTCGAGAGCCGCCTTGAACTCCGACGAGTCGAACGACAAGCGACCGTTCACGACGCGGATCCCGACCTCCGACAGGAGCCTCAGCGGATTGTCGACCCCGTTGAGCGGTCGGATCACTCCGTTGAACAGCTGTCGCTCCGCGTTGCGCAACGCGCTGTCGCCGAGCAGGAGTCCCCGTTCCTCCGTCTCCACGTCGAAGCCCGTCAGGTCATCGATCACCGAGAGGATGCTGTTGAAGTCATCGACGAACTTCCCGACGCGGCCCTCGAGTGCATCGTGGTCGCGGTTGACGGTGACCGAGACCGGCGAGGCGCTCGTCGTCAGCGCGGTCACCGTCAAACCGTCGATCACGTTCTCGTACGTGTTGCTCGACGAGCGCAAGAGGATGGACTCGCTGGCGGACGTCGACTCGCCGTAGAAGAGGATCGCGTCGCGCGACTGCGATGTGCGGTCGAACGACAGATTCGTTCCCCCGCCGGTCTCGATCAGGAGGCGACCCTGCCGGCCCGACCGGTCGCCGATGACGCTCAGGCGGTTCCCGGCGGCCGAGCCATCGTCGAGGACCGCGGCGGTCACCGCGATGTTCGTCGCCTCGATCTTCGCGAGGACGTCCTCCAACGTGTCGGTGTCCTCGATGGTGATCGTCTCCTCGAAGGCTCCGTTGATGGTGGTCGGACTCGAGGCGTCCGCGACGCCGAGGAGGTGCAGGTCTCGCGCCGTCGTGCCGCCCCCCACCTCGTCGATCCGGAGCAGGCCACTCCCCGAGGTGTCGGTGATCACGAGGCCGTTGCCCTCGTCGTTGTA
The DNA here is from genome assembly GCA_020425835.1 of Planctomycetota bacterium. The sequence continues at coordinate 1,500 of JAGQRC010000441.1, forward strand.
CCCCACCGAGAACCCCGACCCGAACACGGCCGCGCCCTGGGCTTGGATGTTCCGGACGACATCGCCCATGTCCTCGGCGTTGGAGAGATTGACGGTCACGGTCGCGCCGCTCGTCGACGTGATGCGGATCGATCCCGCCGAGACGCCGGCTCCTCCATTGAGTGTGTCCAGACGGGTGTTGGCGTGGATGTAGCGGGGATCGAGGTCCGATCCGGAGTAGGTGTTCCCGGACACGGTGCCCGCGATACCGAGCTCGGTCGCGGCTGCCCCGCCGATGGTGAGATCACCGGTGCCGCCCGAATGATCGCGGATCGACAGCGCGTTGCCGCGGGGATCGATGCTGGCGGTGACATCCGCGGAGGAGTCGTTGATCGCTCGGATCACGTCCTGCAGCGTCTGCGCACTACTGAGGTCGATGCTGGTCGCGCTCGTCGAGGCGCGATCCTGAATGGTCAGGGTCGTCAATGCACCGAGGCCGAACGTGCCGCCGAGCGACGACAACAGGATGTCGTCGATCCCGGCGAGCCGACGCTCACCGTCGATGCTCGTTCCGGCGGTCACGCCCGCCAGACCGAGATCGGATGCCGCCTTCCCGAGCCCTTCGTCGGAGACGGTCAGCCCCCCGGTCGCGCTGACGTCCTCGAGCGTGAAGCCGTCTTGCGCGTCGTTGATGCGGAGAACGATCGAGCCATCGTTGTTGGCGTGGTCGTTGACGGCGTCGAGCAGGTCCTGGACCGTCGTCAACGAGTCGACGTCGACGAGGAGATCGGATGCCAGCGCCGTGGCGGAGATCCGAATGTCGTCACCCGCGCCGCCTCGCAGCCCGAGGCCGTCCGACAAGGTCGAGAGTCGGGTGGACGGACCGAGCGTCCGGATCGCGGTGCCCTCGAGTTCGGTGCTGCTGCCTTGGCCGAGAAGGCCGAGGTCGGCCGCGGTGTCGGTGCCCCCGACTTCTTCGACCTCGATCGAGCCGGTTCCGCCCGAGTCGTCGATCAGCACCAGCCCCCGGCCGGGTTGCGCGAAGCTGCCGTCGGCGATGCTCGCCGTGATGTCGATGCCACTGGTCTCGTTGATCGCATCGATCACGTCGCGGACGGTGACCGCCGAGCCGAGATCGACGACGGCCGACCCGCCGCTCGCATCCGTGATCCGGATCTTGCCCCGGGTCACTCCGGTCCCGCCGTTGAGTTCATCGAGCTCCGTCTCGACGTCGACGAAGCCGCCGTACTCCAGGGACAGGGTTCCCGCCCCGACGGTCGTCTCGTTCGCGCTCTCGAACCCCCGGGAAACGAACTGACTCGAACTCGCGAGCTGACCGACGCGGAACGAGTACACGCCGGGAGGCACGTCGGATGACACCGAGGCGGCGAGAACGGACTCGTTGGAGGAGGTGGCGGAGACGCCCCGGAACGCATCCGGGTCCGCCAACTTCGAGACCGTCGTCTTGAGACTGAGCACTCGCGCGGTGATGTCGAGGAGAGCCGTCTGCCGTTGGTTGGCGGTCGCCACCTGGTTCTGGAGAACGAGGACCGGACGACGCTGGAGCGACAGCAGCTGCTCGATCAGGCCGGACGTGTCGAGCCCGGAAGCGAGCCCATCGATACTGAGCATCCGATCCCTTTCCGAAAGACGCGACGCCGATCGACGAAGTCGCGGCGGTGGACCCTCGGAGCGACACCGAGTCGTCGGGCTTTCACGGGCTCATCGATCGCGAGACCGAGGCTCGACGCGAGGTGGAGCGTCGAGCCTCGTCCGCGTCTCAGGCGGTGCGATCGAGGAGGACCCCGGTCTCGCCGAACTCCGAGAACTGACGACGGAGATTGGCGATACGCTCCGACGGAATGGTCCTGATCACTTCTTCGGACTGCAGGTCGATGACCTGAACGACGAGTTCGCCGCTGTCCTCCGACAGATCGAACCGAATGCCGGTCGAGTTCTCGAAGACCCGATTGAGATTATCGGTCAGTGCCTGGAGCTCTTCCCTGGAGCCAGCCGACTCGCGTCGGGAGTCGGCGGCCGTCGGCCTCTGGGATCGGGGAACTCGACTGAGATCCCGGACCGCCCCCGCCGTGGGAGCGAGTCCCGCCTTGACCGTGAGATCGCCCGCATCGGAGCGCAGACTTCTGGGGTGGGACAGGGCTTCGGCCACGCTTCGCTCGATCTTGCCCGTGGTGATCCCGTCCATGGCCGTTTCCTTTCGTGCTAGCAGCAACCCGTCACCGAGTTGCTAGGGGCTCGCGACTCGACGCGAGCCCCCTCCCGCTCGCCCTTAACCGAGGAGCGACAAGACCGACTGTGAGATCAGGTTGGACTGGGCCAGAACCGCGATCCCCGACTGGTAGAGGATCTGGTTCTTGGTGAAGTCCGCTGTCTCCTCGGCGAAGTCGAGATCCCGGATCGCCGACTCGGAGGCCGCCAGGTTCTCCACCGCGACCGACAACGAGTTGATGTTCGTGTCGATCGTCTGGGCCTGGAACGCGCCGAGATAGGCTCGCCGTTCGGTCACCTCATCGATGGCCGAGTCCACGATGCGCAACGCGTTCCGGGCGTTCGAGTCGAGGTCGTTGCTCCCGCCGGAGATGAGCGACGACAGGAAGCCGCCGATCGTGATCGTGGTGGAGCTTCCACCCGTCGACAGGCTGTTGATCGAACGCGCGGGCGCGCCGAGCAACGAGCTGTGGATGCTCGAGATCCCGACCTGCTCACGGTCGTGGACACCCTCGTTCTGGTTCAGCTGGAAGACGAGTCCCGAGTCCTTCACGGAG
>JAGQRC010000442.1 GCA_020425835.1 Planctomycetota bacterium
GACGCGCGTCAGGGTGACGGCGAGCACGTCGACCGAGTAGGAGAGGAAATCGCCCTCGGCATCCGTCAGTCCGATGACCACATCTCCCGTGGCATCGTCCCCTCCGCCTCCGCCACCGTTGTTGCAGCCCGACAACGAGAGCAGACTCAGGGCAGCGACGCAGAGGAGGCCGAGGAAGGTCGTGCGGGATCGTCGTCCACCGAACGCGGGCGACGCAGGTTGCATGGGATGGGATGACCGTCGGGGTCGATCTTGTCGGAGCGTCATGTAGGTATCCCCTCGTGGGTATCGCGCGCGGAATGCGCCCAGGACCGGGCGCATCGGCGAGCCATGGATGGCTGGAAGAGTCACCCCGGGAACACCGCGCGTGTCCCACGGTTTCGCCGAGGCGTTCGGGCGATGTAGACCGTCGTCGCCGCGGTGGACGCGACAATCTCCGTCGCTCGCCCGGCCCCGCGCGGGTGGCTCCGAAACGGGATCACAACGCGCGACGGAACCTCGATTTCGAAACGTCCGACGAGTCCGGCTTCTCCATCGAGGGAAGCGGACTCGTTCGGACCGATGCGGGGAAACCCGGACGCACGACGCGGATCACCGCTCGATCGGCAACACCTCGGTGTCCGGTCTCGCGTACGTCGAGTACCGGAAGAAGCCCTCCGGCAACACCTGATCGACCCGGACGAGCTGAGCGTCGAGCCGGAGGAGGCTGAGACCGCCGAGGCGGAGTTCGAACACGGCGCGCTCGATCAGCTCCGTGCGCGTGTCGATCGTGACCCGCACCCGCATCTCGAGGATCTGCTCATCCCGAGCGGCGACCGAAGGATCGCGCAGTCTCCGCACGTCGAACTCGAACACGCGGTGGCCGATCCGCTCCTCGTAGGGTCCGGTCAGCTCGAGGACCGAGCCGTCCTCTCGACCGATCTCGTTCATCTCCCGGATGAAGCCCCACGACAGGAAGGTCATCAGATCGGCATTCGCGAGGTCGATCTCCCCGGACTCGAGCTCGATCTTCCTCGCGTCGAGGGTCGGCGGCTCGAGCAGCTGGATCGCGTGCCGGTCGGCGTCGTAGGTCCAACACTCTTTCCCGTCGAACGCGAGCAGCCCGTCCCCGAGCTCGACGTGATCGTCTCGGACATCCCAGTCGGCGAGGAAGCGATTCGGAGCGGCGACGATCAGCCGGAACCGACCCGGATCGCGATCGCCTTCCCTCTCCTCCTCCTTCTCCTTCTTCGCGCCACCGTCGAAGATCTTCTTCAAGAGCTCGATCGCGTCCGAGTCCGGAGTGACCAAGAACTCGTGGTTGTCGTGTCGCAGGAGGAGCGCGCTCGCTCGGCGCAACAATTCGTTCGGGGTCGCGCGGGCGGGCGTCGAAGGCCAGAAGAGAATGGCGATCAGCGCGGCCGCTGCGGTCAGTCCGATCCCGGTCAGGGCTCTCATGAGGTTCCTCCGATTCTCGGTCGCGGGTCGATCGTTCATCGGTTCGGTCATCGTGCCGGGCGCATCGCGCAGTCGGCGGCGTACGGCGTCGGGCATCGGCGGGGCGGCGGCGATGAGATCGGCGTGCATCCGCTCGGTCGCCAAGCGAATGGTGACGAGCGCCTCGTACTCGTCGCGACACTGGGCGCAGTCCGAGAGATGCCGGTCGACCTCGGTGCGAGCACTCGCGTCGACTTCGCGGTCGAGGTAGGCGCTCAGCAGCGACAGGATCCGCTCACACGGGTTCACGACATCCTCCTTCCGGGCAGCGCACGGCGAAGTCGTTGACGGGCTCGGTGCAACATGGTGCGCACGGTGTCGGTGCTCGCGTCGATGACATCCCCGATCTCTCGATAGGAGAGCCCGAGCCCGTCCTTGAGGTAGAGCGCGGCGCGCCAGCTCTCGGGAAGTTGCTCCAGCGCGGCGTGCAGCCCGTCGGACTCCTCTCGGCGGATCGCCGCGACCTCGGGGTCTTCGGCGCGTTCATCCACCGGCTCCACGTCGCGACCCGATGCGTCGCCGGTCGCCTCGAGCCGGACCGGTCGGCGCCGACGAGCCTCGCTGATGAAGAGGTTGCGAACGATGGTGAGGAGGAACGGCAGCACCGAGCGCGTCCGGTCGAGATCCGCGGGACGGTTCAAGAGGCGGAGGTAGGCCTCCTGGCACAGGTCTTCGGCCTGCGTGCGGTCGCGCGTGAGCGACACGGCGAATCCGAAGACCCTCGGCCAGTGCTGGATCGCTTCGCGCTCGGTCGACGGGTCCGTCACACTCGTGCCCTCCTCGCGAGAGTCACGATCCAGCGCCCCGATCCGTTGTCGAGAATCTCGTGGGATATCGGAAGCCCGGCCTCGGGGAGGGAACGAGCCCGACCTCCCTGCGAGGGGAATCGGGCTCGTCGGTCGATCGGGCTCAAGGGGTGGCGAGGACCGCGATCTCCGCCGCGCCGAGCGCGGTCGCGTGGACCTCGATCTGATCGATGCGACCGTTGAAGTCGTTCGATCCGTCGCCCTGTCCTCCGAAGAGGAGGTCCGCGCTGGAGCCCGGGAGCGGTCCGCTGCGCGGAGTGGAGCCGACCTCGACCCCATTGACGTAGAGTCGCATCGTCGCGCCGTCGTAGGTCGCCGCGACGTGCGTCCAGTTCGTGCTCACGGTGCCCCCGGAGACGTTGGTCCCGAGGATCTCGAAGAAGTACTGGCCGTTCTTGTGGTGGGTCAAGTTGATCGAGCAGTCGCTGCAGGGGTAGCCGTTCCAACGCCACCAGCTCGCGATGTCGTGCGTCTTGCCGTCCCCGACGACATCGCTCTTGACCCAGGCCGCGATCGTGAACTGCGACAGCGCACCGAATCCGAGGGCCGCGGCATCGATCGCGATCGCGTCGTCGACACCGTCGAGATCGACGACGTTGCCCCTCGTGCCATCGACGAGCCAAGAGGCGCCGTTGATCAACGTGCCGTCGTTGCCGTTGCCGGAGCTGTCGACGGTCGTCGTCCCGGAGCCCTCCTCGAGGTCGAGGATCGCGAGCGCGCCCGACGGCGGGAGGCCGGGTCCGAGGTTCTCCCAGACGTAGATGTGGCTCTCGGAGTTGCCGTCCGCCGTGAAGTCGATGTCGCCGTCGCCGTCGATGTCGACCGGGAACAATCGCGCGGTGACGCCGATGTTCTCCGCGACCACGCGACGGACCCAGGTGCCGCTCCCGAGGGCGTCGTAGACGAGCAACGTGCCGTCGTCATCATTCCAACCGGTCGAGGTTCCCATCTCCGCGGTGACGAAGTCGACGTCGCCGTCGGCATCCAGATCCCCGACCCAGAGGCTCTCCGGCCCGTCGAGGTCATTGGCGATGGTCTGCACGGACCACCCGTCGACGCGCGGATCGCCGAGTGAGCGCGCCCAGCGGACCCGACCCGCGGGGAACACGAAACCCTCGGACCCGACGACGTCGAGGAAGCCGTCGAGATCGACGTCGTGAACGGCGAGGTTCTGCACCGGTGCGTCGAAGATCACTCGCTCCGTCCAGTTCGGCGTCAGAGGCGTCGACGGACACTCGAACCAGGAGCTCGAGGCGACGATGTCCGGATCCCCGTCGGCGTCGAGGTCGCCGACGGCGAGACCGACGTACGGATCGACGATGAAGCCGAGGATCGAGACCGCCGGCCAGCTCGGATCGCGCGGATCCGCCGGCGGGTCGTAGAGCCAGACACCGCCACCGACGTAGAGGGCGACGATCTCCTCGACGCCGTCTCCGTCGAAGTCGGCATGGGCGAGGTCGTGCGTGAACGCGCTCACCAGACCGTCGATCGAGAAGCCGGTCCACGTGTTGGTCACCAATGCGGGTCCCGGGTTCTCCCACCAGGCGAGCGCGCCGTTGTACACGGTAGAGACGACGTCGAGGTCGCCGTCCGCATCGAGGTCGAGCAGGAACCCGCCGTTGCCGCCGATCGAAGTGCCGACGATCGTGTGACGCGTCCAGTTCGGAGCCTCGTACCACGAGAGCGGGCCGCCGCCCCCCGCGACCACATCGATGTCTCCATCCCCGTCGATGTCCCCGGCCGTGCTCCAACCCGGCTTCCCGTTCCCCGGGTACGCGTCGTCGACGATGTCGAGCGCGAAGCGGAACGGGAGGACCGGGTTCGCGAGCGAGGTGACCGCGATGTTGCCGACCGTGATGTCCGCATGATGCGCGGAGATCAGGATCCCACCCGACGGGTACAGGTCCTCGGTGAGTTGCGTCTCGAGCATCCAATCGGTCGGCTCCGACCCCGCGGTCGGCCAGAGCTTGACCGAGTACA
>JAGQRC010000443.1 GCA_020425835.1 Planctomycetota bacterium
GGCCAATAACACGATGTTGTGGAGCACCGACGAGGCCAACCTGGGAGGTGTCATGCACCAGAAGACCGCGGCGATGGCGGCGATCGTCAACTCGAAGTACATCCCTCCGAAGTTGACCACGAGCCGTTGCCATCGACGCGTCAGGGACCAGGCGCTCGTCGCATCGACGTACGCGCACGGGGTCAGGAGAATGAAGTACACCCCCATTTCGGGCACGTGACCACCGAACCGTTTGCACGCGTACGCGTGGCCGAACTCGTGGACGACCTTCAGGGCGATCATCGTTCCCCAGAGCACGGCGAGATTCTCCACCTGGAAGAACCCTCCGAACTGCGCCTTGAAACGGTGCCAATTGGCGGTGACCGCGACGAGAGCGAGAACCTGGAGAAGGCTCCAGAGCACCAGGGCGGTGCGACTGTAGAGCGCGCGGGCGACGGGGATGGTGCGTTCCAGAAACGCATCGGGATTCCAGAGGGGGGCGGGAAAGAAGAAGATGCTCATCCACCGCTGCTTGCGTCGGGCGGCGCGCTTCGCCGCGAACCGGCGGTAGAGGCGATCCCCGTCGGAGATCGGCAGGTTGAGGAAGCCGAGTTGATGGAGGGAGAGAATGAACTCGTAGAAGCGATCCTCGTCCGACTCCTCGAGCTCTCCTTTCTCGACGAGGGTGCGGAAGGCCGTTCCGAGCTTCGTGTCCTCGTGGAGCTCGGTGAGGACGACGTAGTCATCGACGTCCAAGCGATGACTCTGGAACGTGATCGGATCACGGACGATGTAGGAGACCTCGCCTCTAAACAGGTGACGACTGAAATCGAGTTCGGGTCGTAGACCGACTTGCACATCTCCGAGCCGGTCGGCGTAGGATGGGGTCGATGGGGCGATGGCGCTCATCGGCTCCTCACATCCAGAATCCGAGGCGGATCGCATTGATCAGCCGATGCAACGAGATCCACCAGACGGGTTGGGGACCGGCATCGATGAACGCCACGCCCTCCATTCCCGCGCGCATCCAACTCTCCTGCTCGTCCAACCGCGCCTCGACCACGTAGACGTTGCGACCATCGTGCTGGGTCGAGGATGGCGCCACCCGATCCACCGCGATCGGGAACTCCTGGTCCGGTCTCGAGAAGGGGGAGAACCGCCCTTCGAGTCCCGCGATCACGACTTCGATCTCCGACTCCGAGACGTGGGCATCGATACGGAGGACCCCGTCGGCGGAGAGCTCGAACAGCAGCTCACCGGCCTGGACGATGTCCCCGATGCGCCGACGGAGATCGCCCCGGATCAAGATGCCGTCGTGGGCGGCGGTCACCGTGGCCCTCTCGATCTCGAAGAGCACGGTGGCGAGCGAAGCGTCGAGACTCTCGATCCGCGCTTCGGTCAATCGTACGCCGACCGGATCCCGGTCGGCGCGATATCCACGGAGCTCGATCTGCGCGCGGGCGATCTCGTGCTGAATCCGATCGCGCTCGAGCTCGAGCGCTTCGCTGTCGAAGCGACACAGCACCTGGCCTCGCGTGATGCGGTCACCGGGAACGACGAGCACCTCGCGCAGCGTCCCCTGCGCCGGAGCGGAGACGTTGCGCACCTCCGAAGGCACGACCACCGCGGGGACGGCCATGCGGTAGTTGCGAGTTCCGAACGTGAACCAGAGCGCCATCGCGACGAACACGATCAGTGCGACCTTGCGCACCCAGTGCCCGGGACTCGTGACGCTGGCCCAGTGATCGCGGGCCTGCTCGATCGCATGCTGAGCGAACGAACGGTTGGCTCGCTCGACGACGTCGAGGACCGGGGCGTAGGGTTCGAGCAGCTCCCGGTACTTCGCGAGCTCACCCTCGCTGTAGGGTCGCGTGTGCCCTCGTCGCAACGCGATGACGTAGCGACAGGCGTTCCCGTCGAGTAGCGGGATGGACGCCACGCAGTCTCCGCCGGCCGCATCGTGCCACTGCCGATGCAGCCGGTACTCGCGGAGGGTCTCCTCCTCCCAGTCGGCGCTGGTGTGGAACCGGATGGGCGCCTTCTGGTCGACGCACTCCTCCATGGCCTGCCGAATCCGGACGACACCGGGCGACCGCCGCTTGACCTCGTCGAATCCGGAGATCGCGAGGATCTGGACGGCTCGTCCTCGCACGAGACCGATGGCGACCTGATCGGAGGAGCTCTTCGTCTTGAGCTGATTGACCAGACCGAAGGCGAGCTCGTGTCGGGACTCGTAGTTCCCCGCCGTTCGGAGCGCCTTGCTCTGACTCGGGGAGGGACCGGAGCGGGGCTCGACCGTGGGCACCGGGATCGTCGGCTGATGAGCTTCGCCGACGCGGTCACGACTCTGACCGATCGTGTTCCCGAGGAGATAGAGCTGCGCCAATCGCTCGGGGATCGACTCGGCCGTGCAGATGACGATCGCGGCGAGGGCTCCGATCGTGCTCCGGTGGGCGTCCTCGAGGGGGACGCTCAGCGCGACCACCATCTGATCCGACGAGTGCTTCCGGAAGACGAAGACGCTGACTTCGCCCTCGACGAGCGTCTCGTGAATGATGTCGGAGGTGACCTCCTGCCAGAAGTCCGGGTCCGCGGTTCCGTCCGTGTAGTGGTCCTCGATGACCTCGGAGTCGTTGGTGATCTGGATCTGCAAGTAGAGCGCGTCCACGCGACGGCCCACGGTACCGAGGGCTTCGCGAACGAAGCCTCGGACCGACGCCGACGTGGTCGCGTGATCCAGGATCGCGCGGCACCCGAGCGGAAGCGTGCTCGAGCTACTCACCGTCGCGGTCACCTTGGTCATCGGGGGTCAACCCGGGAATCGGGGGCGAACGGACTCATAGAAGGGGCGTTGCGTCAGCTCCTCGCGCTCCGGAGCGGAGACGCTCCTCATCGACTTCGATGCGATTGAAGAAGCTGAACGCCGCTTCGAACGCGCTGTCGTTGATCATGCGACAACGGAGGCAACGGCCGAAGACGAGGGGGATCTCCCGGTCCTCGAGCTCGATGATGAGGCGATAGACATCCCCGGGCATCACACCCACGGGGAACACGGCGCGGCAACCGGTCAGCGACAGGTCGCACGTCAGCCCCTGGATCTTCATCCGCATGGCATCGGTCGTGTTCGCCGGCTGCAGGATCACCTTGGTCCGGATGGTCAGGCGTTCGTGCAGACGCATCCTCTGGACGTTCGACTGCTTCTGGCTCTCGAGCTCCTCGAGCAGATCGAGGTCGAACGGCTTTCGGGTCTTCTCAGTCATGAATACTCCATTCGACCCGGCACTCCATGCCGGCCGGAATCCGGTGCTCGGGGTTGGGCAGCGAGAGGCGCACGCCGAAGGTCCCGCTCCGCGCGTCGATCACACCGTCCATTCCGGTGATCTCCGCTCGGAGGTCGGGACCGTCGAAGCCGTCGATCGAGACCCGCGCCGATTGCCCCCGCTCGATTCGTCCGTACCAACTCGCCGGGAGGATCAGCTCGACCTCCAGCGGATCGAGGACTGCCACGGTCAGCACGTTCCCGGAGGACGACCGTGTGAGCTCGCCCTCGTCGAGATGACGCTCGATCACGACGCCACTCACCGTGGAGACGATCTCCCGGCGCAAGAGTTGGTGGAGGGCGCGTTCGGCTTCGAGCTCCGCGATGTGACGCTCCTCCTCGGCCTTGGTCAGGTCGAGTCGGGCGAGCTCGAGCTCCGTCAACAGGGCGGCGATGTCCTCCTGGCTGGCGGCCCCCTTCTTGAACAGATGGGTCATCTGCTCGAGCCGCTCCTCGAGACGGCGCACCGTCACCCGGGCGATCTCGACGTCGGCCACCTGCTCGGCGCGCGCCCGGGCGAGCTGCAGGTTCGACTCTTCGATCTCGGACTCGAGCTTCGCCAGTCGCTGGCCCGGAGTGACCCGGTCCCCTCGGTCGGGTCCGAGCCACGCGAGGCGGCCCTCGACCGAGAACCCGAGAGTCACGGTTCGCGATGGAAGGAGCAGTCCCGTCCAATGGATGGGAGGGTCCTGCCGACGTGTCGTCGGCTCATGCGTCGGCGCGTCCGGCACACCCGTCAGGGTGGCCAGAAGCGCGACGGTCAGGCAGATACGCATGGCGACTCCGTCACAGAATCGAGGCGTACAGTTCTTGGATACGAAAAGAAGGAATCCGAAGAAGATTAGGATGATACGAGGACACGAGCCACTACCGACGGCGATCCGGTCCGCCCCTTGCCACGGCGCCGCGGGAACGGGCGGCGAAAGGGCCCCTCGAAAGAACGGTCCGCGGGCGACTTAGGT
>JAGQRC010000444.1 GCA_020425835.1 Planctomycetota bacterium
CGAGGATGATCGGACCCCGGTGCCACGCCTCCCCCGCGTTGATCGACCCCTCACTGATCGATCCGTCCCCGTGGGCACGCGCGTGCGGGTTGCGAAAGGCGCTGGGATAGAGGAGCACCGAGTCGACCGAGCGAAAGTAGTCGTGCGGTCTCTCGAGGATCAGGAGCGCCGCCTGGAGCGAGACGACCACCTTCGCCTCTTCGGTCATGCGGAATCCGTTGCACCCCATCCACTTCTTCTCGGAAGCGAAGACCCGGGCGATGTCGATGAGCCGATCGCGCGCCCCGGCATCGAGTCGCGACAGAACGCGTAGCTGTTGCAGCGTCTGCACCCAGATCGGCTCCGCGGGCCGATCCAAGAGCTTCCGACGCCGTCGGCGACGCCACCAGGAGAAGAGCATCGTTCCTCGATTCGGAGGTCCTCGATTCGCGGAATGATGAGTGAGGCGCGATGGAGATTCCAGGCCGCAGCCGGAGAGGATCGGGGCTGCCCCGGCTACCGACTCCGACGTCGACTCGTGAGATCGGCATCGTACCCCTCGCCACCGGGAGCCAGGTCGCGCCCGAACGAGATGAACAGCGCTCCCTTGTCGTCGACCTCGTAGAGATAAGGCTCCAGCGAGTAGGGATCGATCGGCATCTCATCCAGGAACGTGTTCGGCCCACTGGCGGACTCGGGTGGATCGAGCATCTCTTCGATCGACTCCGGGTATCGTCCGTGCGCCAGTCGAAACACGCTCGCGAACGTCGCGAGCGTCTTCAAGTCGGCTCGAATCGCACTGACCTTGGCGTCATCGGGAACGCCGTCGATGTTCAGGACCACGGTCACCGCGAGAATCCCGATGATCGCGACGACGACGATCAGCTCGATCAGAGTGAAACCCACCGAACGCATGAGCCCTCCTTCCGGGTCCGAGCCGCAAGGGGCAAGGATCGTTCCCCGCCGAGGACCGTCGACCGTAGTCGCGAGGAGCGCGCTGCTTCCCCGCGTGAGACGCGATGACCTCCGGGTCCCGAACCGGACCGCGCGTGGCAAGTGAGGACGATGGCTGTCGAGATGCGCGGCAGCGACGGGGAATGGGCCGATCGCAACCGGACTCGCACGAAGAGCGACGGATCCGTTGACCGGTGTCGGGGCCACTTTCGCAACGCCGCTCACAGCGGGTCGCGGAAGATCCCCTCTTCGATGCGATACTTGCGCATCCGCTTCCAGAGCGTGACTCGGCTGATGCCCAAGCGTTCGGCCGCTCGGGTGCGATTCCAGTCGCAGGTGTTCAACGCTTCGACGATCCGTGAGCGTTCGGCGGCGTCCTGATCCTCGAGGCGCTGACCTCGGGCGCCGCTCGGCCAGTCGGTCGTGGGGATCGCCGAGCGCTGGATCTCGCCCGGGAGATCGCGGAGGCCGATCCGCTCCTTGGCGACGCTGACGAAGGCGTGCTCGATCGCGTTGCGGAGCTCGCGCACGTTGCCCGGCCAGCGGTAGTGGCGGAGCGCGTCGAGGACCTCGGCCGTGACCCCCTCGACCGGCTTCCCCGTGGTTCGAGAGAGCTCCGCGATGAACGCGCCGACGAGGAGCGGCAGGTCCTCCATGCGGCTTCGCAGCGCCGGCAGCTCGATCTCGAACACGCGGATGCGATAGTAGAAGTCCTCGCGGAACGTGCCCTCCGCCACGAGCTGTCGAAGGTCGTGATGGGTGGCCGAAATCACGCGGACATCGACGGGGATCGGATGGTCGTCGCCGACGCGGCGAATCTCTCGTTCTTGGAGGACGCGCAAGAGCTTCACCTGGAAGAGCGGCGAGACGTCGCCGATCTCGTCGAGGAAGATCGTCCCGCCGTCGGCCGTCTCGAACAGGCCCGCCTTGTCGCGGACCGCGCCGGTGAACGCGCCCTGGACGTGGCCGAAGAGCTCGCTCTCGAGGAGCGTCTCGGTCAAGGCGGAGCAGTTGACGGCGACGAAGGGCTGATCGCGTCGGGCGCTCCGCTTGTGGACCTCGCGCGCGGCGAGCTCCTTCCCCGTCCCGGACTCACCGCGAATCAACGTGGTCACGTCGGAGTTCGCCGCCAACTCGATGCGACGGAGCACTTCACGAATGGCCGGCGCCTCGCCGAGCAGGCTCGATCGCACGCCTCCGCTGGTCAGCAATCGCACGAAGCGCTTCCGGGAGACGAAGTCCCCCACCTCGACGAAGCTCCCGACGGCGCCGATGACACTCCCCTGCTCGTCCCGACAGAGGAGCAAGCTCCCGAAGAGGTGCAGCATTCCGCCATCGGGTCGAGAGAGTCTCTGCTCGAAACGTTGCGCGCGATCGTCGGTCTCCTCGGGATCGACCAGCAGCTCCGCGATCTCGGTGAGCCCCTCTTCGCTTCCCGCGAGCGAGGTCCAGGGTGTGCCCGTCACCGCGTCGCTCGGATAGCCGGTGATGCGACTCGCGCCCTCGCTCCAATACTCGACGGTGCCGGTGCGATCGACCGCAAAGAGCCCGAGATCGAGCCGATCGAGGAGGTCGGGAAGCTCGTCTCTGCGCACGGGTCACCGCTCTTCCTCGAAGTGGAGTCCTCCACGATATCACGTGTCCCTGCTCGTGAGGACTCCCTCGCACTCCCCATCTCGGTGTCGTCCATCGGAAACCGGGCGGACGCGATCCGACGAGGACCGTGTCCGCCCGCGGCAGGTTGTCGAACGACCCCAGCGCTATGCTCCCGAGCAGGCGGTGGCGACGACCGGGAGGCCGCGCTCCTGCCACTCGACGATTCCGCCGCGCAGATCGACGAGATCGACGAAGCCCTCCTGCTCGAGGACCGCGGCGGCCGCCATCGAGCGGTAGCCCGTTCGACAACTGAGAACCAACCGTCGGTTTCGCGGCAGTTCCGTGGCGCGCTCACGGATCGCGTGGAGCGGCACGTTCCTCGTTCCCTCGATGTGGGTCGTCTCCCACTCGCGCTCGTTGCGCACATCGACGACTACGACATCCCCGCTCTTCATCCAGGCGGCGAGCTCCTCCGCCTCCACGCGCGGGGTCGAGCGCATCATCTCGGGCTGCGACTCTCCCGCGTTCACGCCGCCCTCGAGGTAGCCCTCGATGTGGTCGAAGCCGATCCGACCGAGCCGCATGGCCGCTTCGTTCTCCTCCCCGGGGTTGCCGACGATGACGATCGGGCGCTCGCGGTCGAGAAGCGTTCCGGTCCAAGTGGCGTACTTGCCGTCGAGGGCGACGTTGAAGCTCCCCGCGATGTGTTGGGCCCCGAACTCCTCCGCGTCGCGGACATCGAGCACCTGAACTTCACCGCGGCTCTGCAGATCGATCAGTCGTTCGATCGAGACCGGAACGAGAGCCTTCGCGAGCGTCTCGTCCAGCGTCGGGCGCTCCTTGCGGTTGAGGATCGCATCGTGGACGAAGTACCCGGGTGCGTGCGGCTGGTCCTTCGTGATCATGGCGACGAACTCCTCCTTCGACATCGGCTGGAGCGCGTAGTTGCTCCTCCGCTGCTCACCGATCGTCGAGACGGTGTCGGTCGACAGATTCTTGCCGCAGAGCGAGCCGGCGCCGTGCGCGGGATAGACCTTCGTCGCGTCGGGGAGTTTCATGAGCTTCTCGTGCAGCGAGTCGTAGAGCATCGCGGCGAGGTCGGTGTCCTTGAAGCCGATCGAGCCGAGCAGATCGGGTCGTCCGACATCACCGATGAACAGGCAGTCGCCGGTCAGCACCGCGTCCGGAGCGCTCGAGTCCTTGGCCAGGTCGTAGACGACGAGCGAGATGCTCTCCGGAGTGTGACCCGGCGTTTCGAGGACCTGGATCCGGAGGTCGCCCCACTCGAACGTGTCTCCGTCGGCCACCGGCAGATGATCGAACTCCGCATTGCCCTCCGCTCCGATGTAGAGCTGGGCACCGTAGCGCTCCCGCAGCTCGATGTGGCCAGCGAGGAAGTCCGCGTGGAAATGCGTGAGGAAGACGTGGTCGATGCTGACCCCTAGCTCTTCGGCGTCCTCGACGTAGTGATCGATGTCGCGCTGTGGATCGACGACCACCGCCGTCTTCGACTTCTCATCGAAGATCAGGTACGAGGCGTGCGCGAGGCACCCCAGGTAGTACTGCTGGATCCGCATGGGTTGGTCCTTTCGTGACCAGTGGTCCTCTCCCGACCGGTTCCTAGCAGTCCGTTGAAAACTGCTTTCGAGGCGAGAGTCCGAGATTTCAAGGCCAGTACTTCCGGCGAAACGCAGTCGTACTAGCTCATACT
>JAGQRC010000445.1 GCA_020425835.1 Planctomycetota bacterium
TCGTATTGGCTCATACTTCGAGTTTCGACGGGTGTGCTGGGCGCAGGAAGCTCGGACTCTCGGCCGGAATGAGTTTTCAGAGTCAAGGGCAGGACATCCCGCAGTCCAGCGTGCTCGCCGGGTCGGTGCCACAGAACGGAAACGGGGCGATCGGCTGCGGGCCTCCGACGAAGAGATAGTTGAGGCCGTAGATCGAGTCGGCGATGTCGACCTGGCCATCGTCGTTGGTGTCGCAAGCGGTCAGACACACCGGGTCGGCGCCGCCGAGAAAGAGGTACTGCTCGACGAAGATGGAATCGGCGATGTCGAGGCCGCCATCGCCGTTGCAGTCACCACGAGTGAACAGGTTCACCCATCCGGTCAAGCTCCCGTTCGCCGTGAGCGTCGGAATGGACATGCCGCTGGAGACGAGTTCGATCGGAATGGGAGGAGTGCCCAACCCCCCGCAGAACTCGAGCTCGGTCGTGCCCGGACCCGAGATCTCGTAGGTGGCGACGTCGGTCAGCTGGGCGATACCGGGCGGCATGCCGGGCGCACCGTGAATGGCGACGATGGCCCCCACCGTCCAACCCGTCGGGAAGATGTTCACCTGGTGGAAGGGCGGAACATCGGAGCTTCCGCCCCATTCGACACCCGCCACCGCCGCGACCCGGGGGTCGTGACAGACGCCATAGGAGTATCCGTCGATGGATTCCGATGGGTTGTCGATGGAGATCCCGATCTCGACCAAATCCCCGATCGCTCCCGAGTCCTCGCTCGCCCAGAGCAGGGTATCCACCTGAGCCGAGGCGAGTTGGGGTAGGGCCAGCACGAGCCCGACCACCGGTAGAGCGCGAAGAAACGTCATGGGGAATCCTCTCTCGTGGATCCAGCCGGGAACGGACGCCGAACCAATCGTCACGAGGAGGGAAGGACCGGTGTCCGGTTACGCGGGAGATCGAGAAACGCCCGAGAGGCGTCGGGCCGTGGGACCTCGACCCGGTCGTCCGCGCCTGTCGGGCGCGTCGAGGACTTCGGGTCCGGGACGGATTCCCCCGCGCTCCGGCGACGGTGTATAGAATCGCCGGTTCGACCGAACCGGAAAGACACGAGCATGGCCGATCGACGAAAAAGGACCTTCTCGATCAAGGGACCGATCATCCTGTCGGCGGTCGTGCTCGTCCTGGTCGTCACGCTGACCGTGATCTGGAACCTGACGCTGGTCCACGACTACAACAAGCTCCGCGACCTCGCGGTGCAGAGCGGCGCCTTCCACGGAACGATGATCGCAGTCGGCAGTGTCCTGTTCTTCCTGATCATCGTCTTCGCCTGCATCTTGATCTTCCAACTGATCCACAACATCCGCTGGGCGCAGCGGCAGTCCGAGTTCATCGCGACGGTGTCGCACGAGCTGAACTCGCCGCTGGCTTCGATCAAGCTGTTCGCCCAGACGTTGCGCAGCGACCGGCTCTCGAGAGAGGATCACGAGAAGTTCGTCGACCGGATCCTCACCGGCGTCGAACGACTGTCGCACATCATCTCCAACATCCTGCGCGCCGCCGAGGTGGAGCATGGTCGCGGGGGTATCGTGGTGACTCCGGAGCGCGTCGAGCTGACGAACTACATCGAGGAGTTCCTGGAGCAGGCCCGCGACGTCTTCGGGCCGACCCTCGATGTGACGTTCACGACGGAGGGAGAGTGCTGGGTGGACATCGACCCGGTCGCCTTCCGTCAGGTGCTCGAGAATCTGTTGGACAACGCGGTTCGGTATCGCTCGGGTGATCGGGCGGAGGTCGAGGTGCGGCTCGAGACCCGAGGCGAACGGTGGGAGCTCCTCGTGTCGGACCGAGGCATCGGCGTCCAGCGGTCCGACCTCAAGCGGATCTTCGATCGCTTCTACCGGAGCGAGTCGGAGGCCGGTCGGCGGCCGGGAATGGGGATCGGGCTGAACGTGGTTCGGTCGATCGTCACCGGCCACGGGGGTCACGTCGTCGCGTCGAGCGCCGGCCCCGGACATGGATTGGCCATCCAGATCTCTCTGCCTCGAGGCGAGGCCGCGGAAGTGGGAGCATGAGCCGAATCCTGCTGGTCGAGGACGAGGAAGACCTCGCGGAGGGCCTCGCCTTCAACCTGCGCAACTCCGGCTACGACGTCGAGATCGTCGCGACCGGAGAGGACGCGCTGTCACAGGTCGAGGCGCGCTCGCCCGACCTGATCCTTCTCGACGTGATGCTGCCGGGGATCGACGGCGTCGAGGTCGCGCGCCGGCTGCGTCGCAGCGGTTTCCTCGAGCCGATCATCATGGTGACCGCGCGCAACCGCAGCGCCGACGCCATCGCCGGGCTCGACGCGGGCGCCGACGACTTCGTCACCAAGCCGTACGACCTCGACGAACTGCTCGCGCGCATCCGCGGCTTCCTGCGCCGTCAGGTGTGGAGCCGAAGCGCGGACGAGGGAGGCTCCACCGAGAGCCTCGAGTATGGTCGATGGACGATCGACTTCACCTCGTACGTCGCGCGCCACCAGGATGGACGAGAGGAGCGACTGACGCTCAAGGAGCTCGCCATCCTGCGACTCCTCTCGACCCACGTCGACGAAGTCGTCTCCCGCGAGACCTTCCTCGCCGAAGTCTGGGGCCTCCCCGGCTCGGTCGAGACGCGCACCGTGGACAACTTCATCCGAAAGATCCGCCAGATCTTCGAAGAAGACCCGGCCAATCCCAAGCACATCGTCTCGGTCCGCGGCGCCGGCTACCGCTTCGTGCCGGAGGAAGCGTAACGGGAATGCGAAGACGTCCGAGGGAACGGGCTGAGCCGTTTCCTCGGACGCTGGTGCTCACCCACGGTCTTCTCGGTCAGGGACAGCTCGTCCGTGCACACGGAAGGTTGGCCCGGCGTGGAAAGCCTGCGCAGCCCGGGAAGGGCGTCGCCGGTGACGGGCCACTCGAGAACAGGTAGGCGAGCACGAAGATCGGGTCGACGATGCTCGCCTGGCCATCGGCATCGGCATCCACCGCCGCGGAGCAGTCGTTGGACGTCCCGAGGAACAGGTAGCTCAGTGCCGCTGGTGCGTCGGCGACGTTCAGGAGCCCGTCCCCGCTGACGTCACCGCGCAAGTAGAAATCTCGCTTGTCACGGTGGTACCAGCTCCCCGCCGTCGGATCGTTGGCCCGCTGGCGCCACACGACCTTCGGCGGCCCGGGGCCGGCAGGGAGGTCGAAGGCGTAGAGCGTCTCATCGCTTCGCGCAATCAACTCGATGTCTCCGTCGTTGTCGAGGTCGACGAAGATCGTCGAGTCGACGAGTGGCATGTACCCGATGTCGTCCAATTCCACCGGCCACCCCGGCAACTCGTTCAGCGTGTGATCGAGAAGATGAAGGGTCTTGATGGTACCAGCGTCGGACGAGATCGCGGCGATCTCCAAGTCGCCATCGCCATCGATGTCCGCGAGGCTCAATCCTTGAAAGCTGACGTACGGCAACGCGTAGGTCGTCGCCAGGATCAGTCCGAATCGGTCGACGAGTTGAAGGCGCGTGCTCCCGAAAACGCACTCCAAGAGCCCATTGCCGTTGACGTCACCGACGGCGCATTCCCTCCCCCCGAACTGCAGAGATGTCACGTAGGGTGTGTACACCTCACCGTTCGCCCTCAGCGCGGAACTCAGGGTGTAGGATCCACTCGACCATCCCACGATCTCGCACATTCCGTCACGGTCCAGGTCGACGATGGCGGAGATGCGATCCCAGATGAGAGCGGGCGGTGGCGGGAAGACGGGCCAACCCTCGCGGAGCGAACCGTCTCCCTCGAAGACGAAAATGGAGCTCGCGAAGTCCTCGGCGAGCGTTCCATTGCTCGTCGGAACGACGATCTCATCGTCGCCGTCGAAGTCGAGATCGCCGACCGCTGGGAAGCCCCAGCCGATGGTGCCCTGAATCGACGTGAAGTCGATCTCCACCGGCCAGCCCGGGAGTGGTTCGCCGTCATGCCCGATCACGTGCACGCCAAAGGTGTAGCAGCACGTCTTGCTGCGGACGATCAGCTCCAACAGGCCGTCCCCATTGACGTCGCCCAGGCAGGAGTGGCCATCGTTCTCGAAGTCGGGGATCTCGATGGGCCAACCGGGATTGAGACTCCCGTCCGGTGCGAACGAGTAGAACTGGAATGGATCGTTGACGATGATCTCCTGGATCCCGTCACCATCCATGTCGCCGACCAAGGGTCGATAGCCCATGTAGGAGACGATCCCCGCCGATCCCCCG
>JAGQRC010000446.1 GCA_020425835.1 Planctomycetota bacterium
GGGGTCGACGGCCGGCTCCGCGCTTGAGTCGTTTGGCCGCCTTGGCGCGATCGATGAGGATCCGGCCCATGGTGCGCGAGACGATACGGAAGAAGTGGTCACTGTCCGCGAACTGCGGCGGGCTCCGGAAGAGGCGCAGGAACATCTCGTTGATGAGCGCCGTCGGCCGGAGGTCCGGCACCCCGGACTCCCGGGCGAGCTGGGTTCGCGCCAACTCCTTCAGCTCCGGCACGATCCGACGGAACAGGCGCTCGAGCGCCTCGGATCGCCCCTGACTCGCCTCGCGAATCAGCTCGGTCAGTCGCTCCGGGCTCGGATCCTCGGGAAACGCACCCTCCCCCTCCCCGCGCCGCGGGCGATATCCGAACTCCCCGTCCATGCAGACCCCACTCTTTCCGCGACGAGAACATAGAACCGGTCCCCCGCGGATGAGAACACTCCCCGGACCTCGTGTCACCCGTTGATCCCACCTTCGGACCGTCATCGGCGGATCGACCGCGGAGCCGCGCGCCATCGCGGTCCGACGCCGTCGGGAGATTCCGAGAAACCGCGGCGAGCGGCGAGCCGCGCCGGTTCTCGCATCGGCTCCGCTTCCCGGTTCAAGAATCCCGTCGCCGGATCACGATAAACCGTTGAGCGGTCGGGCTCCTGTCGCGCCCTCCCCGTGCGGGGAGGCGACACGGATCGAGGCGGCGGAACTTGTCCGCTCCATCGCGAAAATCCGATTCGGGGAGCGGAGAGGGCTGATAGACTCCCCGCCCTTCCGACCTCGACGACGACCGATCTCAAATCCTGGACACGGCAGATGTTGGCCGTGGACGACCGAGCGCGAGGACCGTGGAGCGGCTCCTCGATCCACGAAATCCGGCGCGGGGAACACGGGCGAGCGAGCGGCGAAATGAAGCAAGTCATCACCGGAGACCTCCTCCCCGTCGGACCCGAGGCGGAGATCGATGTCAGCGTGGTCTGCCCGTTCTACAACGAGGAGCAGATCATCGGGAGCGCCATCGAGTCCCTGCTCGACCGGCTCACGAAACACCTCCACGTCGACTGGGAGCTCATCGTCGTCAACGACGGGAGCAAGGACGAGTCGGGGGCGGTCGCGCGGGAGATCGCGAGCCGCCATCCGCGGCTGCGCGTCCTCGAGTACAAGCACAACCGCGGTCGCGGGCACGCGCTGCGCACCGGGATCGCTCAAGCGCGCGGCACGGTGATCGTCACCACCGAGATCGACCTCTCGTGGGGCGAGGACATCGTCGAACGACTGCTCGCGGCGATGGACGAGAACCCCGACGTCGACCTCGTGGTCGCCAGCCCCCACCTCGAGGGCGGCGGCTACAAGAACGTGCCGTCGAAGCGCGTCTTCCTCAGCAAGTTCGGCAACTGGGTGATCCGGACCTGCATGTCGAACGTCGCGTCGATGAACACGGGCATGACCCGCGCCTACCGACGCGAGTCGATCCGCAGCCTGCCGCTCGAGGAGGACAAGAAGGAGTTCCATCTCGAGGTCATCCTCAAGTCACAAGCGATGGGCTACCGGTTCGCAGAGATCCCCGCGGTGCTCGAGTGGAAGCAGTACAAACACCAGGGCCAACGCGTCAAGCGGAAGAGCTCGTCGAAGATCAACAAGCTGATGCTGACCCACAGCCTGTTCAGTCTCTTCGCGAACCCGATTCGCTACATCTGGCCGCTGGCCGGCGCCTCGTTCGTGGTCTCGTTCGGATTCCTGGTCTACGGGGTGATCCGCGCGTTGAACCAGCAGGTCTCGGTCTACATGCTGCTCGTGAGCCTGGGCTTCGCGAGCATCGCCATGATCCTGTTCCTCTTCGGCGTGCTGACCCAGCAGGGGAACATGATCCAGGCCGAGATGTGGCGCCTCAAACAGGAGCTGGCTCAGTTCCGCGAAGAAGAACGTCGAAAGGTGCTCGACGGTGGCTAGTAGCTCGCGACAACCTGCCGTCCTTCACGTCGACCTCGACGGGGCACGGACCATCTACCGCCATCACGGTTGGGAGTACCCGTGGACGGATGACCCGCTGTTCGAGTCGGGGATGGAGAACCTGCTCCGATTCTTGGAGCGGAACGGGTCGAAGGCGACCCTGTTCACGATCGCCGAGGACCTCGATGATCCGCGCAAGCGCGCGTGGATCGACAAGGCGGTCGCCGCGGGTCACGAGATCGCCTCCCACAGCGTGTCCCATCCGGAGTTCGACGAGCTGACACCGTCCCAGAAGAGCCACGAGATCGCCGAGTCGAAGCGCAAGCTCGAGGCCGAGCTCGGCGTCACCGTCCGCGGCTTCCGCGCACCGAGCTATCAGATCGATCGTGGCATGATCGACACCTTGGTCGCCGAGGGCTTCGCGTACGATTCTTCCTGCCGTCCCGACCGCGACTTCGCGGAGCGGCTCGACGTGCCGGTCGTGCAGCCGTTCCCCTACCGACCGTTCCTCGACGAGTCCTTCGTGGAGCTGCCGCTCCCGGGCGGGAAGCCGTTCCATCCCTCGTACGCGTTGGTCTACGGCAACGGCTACTTCGATCGGAAGCTCGCGAAGTTCGCCCGGCAGAACGTGCCTCTCGTGCTGCTCTTCCATCTGACCGACTTCGCCGATCCGCTCCCGAAGGATCGCCTGCGGGGCCTCAAGTCGAAGATGTACACGCTGTCGCAGCGCGACGCGAAGTCGAAGGACGCACGCTGCCAGAAGATGATCGAGAGCGTGAAGCGCCGGTTCGAGCTGACGACGACCGACGCGATCCTCGAGAGCGAGCCGGCTCGGCGAGCGCCGAAGCTGGTTCTCGGCCTGAGCACGACCCACGAGACGGGTGCCGCGCTCTTCCGCGGCCACGAGTGCCTCGCCGCGATCAGCGAGGAGCGGCTCGACCGGGTGAAGTTCTCGACGAAGTTCCCGCCGAAGCTCGCGATCGCCGAGGTGATCCGCATCGCCGGCATCGACCCGAAGGAGATCACCGACGTCGTCGTGGCGGGGCTCCCGGCCGGGCGCCTCGCGCGGGTCATGCTGCGGGGTCAGTGGCGCGACACGACCGAGTTCCACGGCTTCAACGACTACTTCCCCCACTTCAACAAGGCGCTCTACCGCGCCTTCGCGTGGACCCGTTCCCTCGGCTACGGTCGGGTTCTCGGGTTCTTGCGGGAGAAGTACGGGATCGCGCCGCGGCTCCACTTCGTCGAGCACCACCGTTGCCACGCCGCGAGCGTGTACCGGACGGCGCCGTACGATGACGCGATGATCTTCACCGCCGACGGGGTCGGGGACGATCTCTCGATCACGATCTCCACCGGACGCCGCGGACGCATCGAGACCCATCTCGAGATCCCGTACCCGCACTCCTTCGGACAGTTCTACACCGCGTGCACGCAGATCCTCGGGTTCCGCGCGAACCGTCACGAGGGGAAGATCACCGGGCTCAGCGGCTTCGGCACCTGCGACCGGGAGCTCTACCGCAAGGTCAAGTCGACGATCCGCGAGTCGGGCCCGGGATTCCGTCTCGACAAGCGCTACTACTCGGAGGGGATCATCCGCGGCTTCTCGCTGAAGATGTTCCGCAAGGGCGAGGATCTCTTCGAGACGCTCCAGTACCGCAACTACAAGGCGCCGCTCGCGCGCCTGCTCCAGGGCTACCCCCGCGAAGAGGTCGCCTCGGTCTTCCAGACCCTCCTGGAGGAGGAGCTGGTCGAGATCATGCGACCGTATGCCGAGCGCTTCGGCTTGAAGAACCTCTGCCTGGCCGGCGGGATCTTCGCCAACGTGAAGGCGAACGCGAGCGTGTTCCGGGAGCTGAACTTCGACCAGGTCTACATCTACCCGAACATGGGCGACGGGGGTCTGTGCGCGGGCGCGGCCCTCGAGCTGACCCAGGCGCGCCCCGAGCCGTTCGACAAGGTCTACTGGGGCCCGGAATACAGCGACGAGGAGATCGAACGGGCGCTGCGTGCGGCGGCGGGCGCTGGACTCCAGTACCGCAGAGAAGCCAACATCGAGAAGGTCATCGCCGAGCGCCTCGCCGAGCACAAGGTGATCGCCCGCTTCAACGGTCGGATGGAGTTCGGACCCCGAGCGCTGTGCAACCGGACCATCCTCTACGGCGCGGACGAGCCGGAGGCCAACAACTGGCTGAACAAGCGGCTCGGCCGGACGGAGTTCATGCCGTTCGCGCCGGTGGCCCTCGAGGAGGATGCCGACCGGTTCTTCGTCGATCGGGAGGGGA
>JAGQRC010000044.1 GCA_020425835.1 Planctomycetota bacterium
CGCGACGACAACGCGACCTTCGTGGTCGACAACGAGATCCCCGTTCCGCCGGGGCAGACCGCGTGCATCCATGGGCGGGGGCACAAGGTCACAGCCAAGGGTGTCCAGCCTGGTGGGCCCCGGTGCGAATACTGGTGGCGGATCGATACCGGCTACCACTGAGGCGTCGTCCGCCGCATTTGGCATTTGCACGGTGGCTCATCGGGGGCTCCAGTACTGCACCGGCGCAAGTCTTCGGCGGTCACCGCAGTGGGTGACCGCTGGAAGCGGCGTGGGGTGCTCAGGGACAAGTCGGTGTGGCGCACCCCAAAACCGGCCCCAGCGGGTCGATTCCGCAGTCGGGATGCGGCGCGGGAGGCGGTGGAGATCCCGCCGTGAACAGACTGGCCAGGGTGTAGATGGCATCGCCGAGATCGATGTTGGAGTCGCGGTTCGCATCGGCGGCGTCGAGACAAGACGGCGCAGCGCCCCCGGAGAAGAGGTAGCCGAGGCCGTACACCGCATCGGCCACGTCGAAGAGCCCGTCGCTGTTGGCATCGCCGCGGATGAAGCTCGGTGTCGAGAGAACGCCCAACCGATTGAGGTGGACCGAGAGAACCGTGGCAGTCCGACAAGGAACCGTGACGTCGAGCGAGCCGTTCCCGTCGAGATCGGCGAGGTCGACATCGCCCGGCTCGTCCGCGGCCTGGTATGCGGTGTGAGTCGCGAAGACGGAGAGCGGATCTCCGAGGAAGACGGAGAAGTTCCAAGCGTCCTCGTTGCTGGCGACGAGATCGTCCGTCCCATCGTCGTTCAGGTCACCCACCGCCAGACGGCGCGCGGCGACGCCGACACCGAACGACTGAGCAGGCCCGAATGCCCCGCCCCCGAGACCGGGGAACAGGCAACTCTGGTTGAAAGCATACGAGACGACGACATCGCTGGTCCCGTCACCGTTGAAATCCCCTGCGACGACATCGTACGCGCCGAGCGCCCCGGGGCAGCTCAGGAAGGGTTGCGCCACGAAGGTGCCGTCGCCGTTGCCCAATCCGATGAGGACCTGTGACGAGTTCCCGCTCGCGATCACCAGGTCGACGATCCCGTCGTTGTCGAAGTCGCCCGAGTCGATGGCTCGCGGCCCGAATCCCAGGGTCAGCGTGGAGGAAGCGGTGAAGCTCCCGGTGCCGTCGCCCAATCGAATGCGGAGCAGTTGGGTCTGGAACTCCGAGATCACGATGTCCAAGAGTCCATCTTGATCGAGGTCGTCCATGACGATGTCCCGCCCGGCGTTCGACGGGAGGGTCACCGCCGGCAGCGGCGAGAGTCCGCCGCTCCCATCACCCAGGTAGACCCCGTACCCCGTGTTGAAGTCGACGGAGACGAGATCGACGTCACCGTCCTGATCGATGTCACCGGACGCCATTCCCGTGGTGGCGGGCCCGGAGTCGACGGGCAGGGTCGGCGTGAAGTGGCCGGAACCATCGTTCACGTACAGTGTGAAGGTGTCGTCCCAGAGGTCGGAGAGGACAATGTCGGGCGCGCCGTCTCCGGTGAAGTCTGCGCACAGCGTCATATCGGGACGGGAGCCGGCAGCGTAGCTCGTCGCGGTCGGCTCGAAGCCCGAGACCGCATCGGCGAGAACGACTGCGACCGCCTCGGCCTCCCAACCCGCGAACGCGAGATCGTCCAACCCGTCGCTGTCGAAGTCCGCGAGCACGACTCCCCGGGTGAGACCACTGGTCTCCAGGGTCGTGAGCGCAAACGCACCCGTCCCGTTCCCGACGAGGACCGACAGTCCAGAAGTGTCGTGCGTCACGGCCAGATCGAGGACTCCGTCTCCGTTGACGTCGCCCGTCGCGACGCTGTTCGGCAAGGAGGCGATCAGGGAGACGTCGATGCCGGGCGCGAACGACCCGGCTCCGTCACCCAGATGTAGGCGGAGCGCATCGGTCGTCAACGCGACGTCGAGCGATCCATCGGCGTCGAAGTCACCGACCGCGACGTCTCTCGCGGACGGGCTGCTGACGAACTGGGCGGCTGCCAAGGCCCCTGTACCATCGCCGAGGAGCACCGAGAAGCCATCGTTGAAGGGCTGGACCGCCACCACGTCCGGGACGCTGTCGCCGTTGAAGTCGGCGACCTCGAGTCCTCGAGATTCCCCGACCGTCGGCACCAGGGCCTGAACGGTGAAGGACCCGCTTCCGTCGTTCGACAAGACCTGGACGCCGGCTGGACTCGCGATGGAGATCACGACATCGACGTCGCCATCGAGGTCCATGTCGGCTGCCCGAAGCTCCCAAGGGCCGCCGGCGACCGCGAGGGTCACAGCAGGCGCGAAGGAGCCCGTCCCATCTCCGATGAACACGGACAGGGCGCTGCCGAAGAGGTCGCCGACGATCACGTCCTGGATCAGATCGCCATTGGTGTCCGCGATGGCGAGAGCCTGGGGCGTGGAACCCGCGCTGAGCGTTCCAACTCGGTCGAAGCTCCCATCGGTGTTGCCCTGATACACGTTGACGTTGCCGGAGAACCACCCTGCATCGCAGACGAAGTCCAAGAGACCGTCACCGTCGAGGTCACCGACCGCTACGTTCTCACAGGGGCCCAGAGTCGGGTACTGCGGCCGAGGGTAGAGGGGCTGTGAGTAGAGCGGCGCCGTGGCCCATACGGCCATGGCGACGAGGGGGGCGAGTGTCCGAACGAAGAGAACTGACCGGAGAGCGCGAGTGATGATCGACACGGCTGCCTCCTTGGGCCAATCGAAACGGAGAGTCGATCATAGTCGTCGGCTGCCCGAATGACGTCGCGAGCCTCGCCGGAAAGGGTCGGTTTCCCAGCATTGACGCACGGCCTCGAGGGCAGGAGAGCACCCTGCCTTCGCGCGACGGGGTTCCCCGCGATAAGCCCAAGTCCAGTGTCCCTTTGAGACGCGCCTGTCACGGATGGCCGGCCGGAGACCCGCGACGGGCCCGTGATCCAGGCGTCGCTGGCTCCAGGGCGGGATCACCGCTAGGGTGGTGGCCCAGTGGGGGGCTCGGGAAAACAGGGCAGAGGAGGCAAGAATGGGAACGCGGACCGTGCTGCGGTGGAGTATCGCGATCGCGCTGTCGAAGCCCAACGTGGTTGCGCTCTTCGCGGGAGTCACGCTCCTCGCAGTCTCGAGCCCGGGGCTCTTTGCGCAAGGCAGCGACTACTCGCTCCAGTTCTTCAGCACCCCGGCGGTGATCGGGGAGTCCGAGTCGCTCTACGTCCGGCTCGACAACCCGAGCGGCGATGTCGTCCAGGGTTGGAGCTTCGGTGTGTGCTATGACGAAACGGCCGTGACCTTCACGGGGTTGAGCTACTTCGCAGCGTTCAGTCCGCCGGAGTTCGTCGAGTTCATCGAGGAGCCGGGGGGCTGGATCTCCAACGTGGTCCTCTCCTCCGCACCCGGCGTCGGCCTGCCGCCTTCGGCGCTGCCGAACTATCTGGTGGTCGCACACTACACCGCGCTCGGCCCGCCGCAGACCACGGAGTTCTGCTTCTGCGACGGACTCGGCATCCCGCCGTCGTCGATCGTGCTGAGCACGACCGCCGGTCCGGTGGTTCCCACCACCGCCTGCCTGTCGGTTCTCATCGCGGCCGCCCCCGAGTGGACCTTGGCACTCGAGGATCGAGAGCTCTACTACCCGCTGCCCGGCGGAGTCCGCGAGTTCGACGTGGTCGCGAGTCTCTCGGTCTCGGACGCTGCCTTCGGGAACCAAGCTGCGGGCTTCTCGTGTGGGGCGACTCACGATCCCGACCTCCTGGAGATCCAACTCGTTCGTCCGGTCGGCGTACTCTCCTACTTCGTCGGGGCGGTGCCTGCTTCGGCTCAGTTCTTCGGAGTGAGTTACTACGACGACAGCTGGACCTTGGGCGTGGTGTTCGGCGGCTTCTCGTTCCTCGAGTTCGGCACGGTGCCCGATCCCGTCTTCGCGGCGACCTACACGACCGTGGCGGGCGCGCTGTCCGGCGCGGACGTGACCACCTCCGCGGCGTTCGCCAGTGGGCTCGGTTCACCGCCGGTTCCCGTGACGATCGTTCTCGGAGGCGCGACCCACTCACTCACGACGGTCGACAGCACGATCACCCTGCACCCCTACGATGGAGACCTGTTCCGCCGGGGTGACTGCAACGATGACGGGACCCACAACATCGCCGACGGCGTGACCATGCTGACCGAGCTGTTCTCCGCAGGAGTGGCCGGACCTTGTCGGGCCGCGTGCGATACGAACGCCGACGCGCTCTACGACGTCGCCGATCCCGTCTATCTCTTCAACTACCTCCTCCTCGGCGGTCCGCCCCCCACCGCGCCGTTCGACGAGTGTGACGGCGACGCACAGGCGTGGACCTGCGACAGCTACACCAGTTGCCCTTGAGCAACGCGCACGGCGCCGACGGACATCTCGACGCGCGAGCGTCGCGATGCCGCTCGACAATCGAGGATCGGTCACGCACCTCCGATGGCTGGGCCGCCGCTCGGCTCGGGCCATCGGAGAGGAACAGAGGCGCCGCCGCGTGGCACGTCGATCGCATGGGACCCCTCCCCCGCCGAGAAAGTCCGACGGGAAGGGAAGGGAGTCCCCATGCGATTCGGAGTCCTGGCCATCGGCGCACTCGCGCTCCTGAGCTCGTCGTGCCGCGTCAACCGAGAGATCCACCTCTGGCCGATCGTCGACTTGGAGCGCGAACCAGTCGCCGTCCCCGACGGCACATCCGAGCCCGCGCGGGAAGGCATCGAGCTCAGCCTCTTCTGGCCGCTCGGTCGGCTCGACACCACCGGGACGGCTCCCAAGCACTACTTCTTCCCGCTGTATTCCTACAACGCAGAGAAGCACCGCGGCACCTTCCTGTCGGGCATCATTCGCTACCGACACGATGAGAAGCCGTCGTTCACGGTCCTCCCGTTCTACTGGTGGGGGCGGAAGTCGGACGACCACTCCTGGCATCATCTCTTCCCGCTCGTCGGACACTCTCGGGACGGCGACGTCTCCACGACCTACGTCGGCCCGTACATCGACTCGCGGAGTCCCACGAACTGGGTCCGCGGCCTCATGGTCCCACCCGTGCTGTTCTCGAGTACGAACGACCCCGAGAAGGACGACGGCTGGTTCTGGGTCCTCAACGTGTTCCACTCTCGAAACAGCGGTCGACGGACCACTGCCGTGCTCCCGCTCTACATCGGAAGCGACAGCGAGAGCGACGATTCGTCGCAGCACTGGTCCTACCTCTTCCCGACGATCTACTGGCGCAACCGCGACGCGAACGGGGAGCGGGTCGAATCCGATCTCGTCGCCTGGCCGCTGGTGGAAAGCCATCGCGATCGCAAGGGGAACGCCTTCGATCTGCTGCGGGTGCCGACGCTCTCGTTCGACGGGCTCGGCCTCACGTCGATCTACGGTCGCGAGAGAACCGCGGAGGACGAGACTCGGCGTCTCGAACTCTTCCCGTTCTACACGGCCGGGAACGACCGTGGCTCCCACACCCGTAGCATTCCGCTCCTCGGTATCTCGTGGTGGGAGAACTGGGACGAGAGACGGTCACTCTTCTCATCCGATTGGCGAACGGAGGAGGCGTCGACCGGTTGGGCCGCGTGGCCGTTCGTCGCCCACTCCACATCCGCGGCGACGAACGACGGTGAGGAACGAGCGGTGCACACGCGGGCCCTCGCCGGACTCTACCGGCACGATCGCGACCCGGGGAGTTCGTGGCGGCTCGCACTCCTCTTCCCGTTCCAGGAGATCTCCGAGTCGAGTGTCGGGAACCGCGCGGCCCATCGTCTCTGGCCGCTCTACCGATACGAGCGGCACGATCATGCGCGATCGTTCGTCGCCCTCGGCGAGTTCCTCGGACTGCGACACGGCACCGAGCTCGACGAGGATCCGTTCTTCTGGCTCCATCCGGTCAGCTACCAGAGCACCGGTGACGGTGACCACGACTTCCGCGTCCTCTGGAAGTGGATCGAGTCGCGACGCGATGGCGACCGGAGACGGTGGGCGATCCACCCTCTCGTCTATCGTCGCTCGAGCCCCGACGCCGAGCGGCTGCTCTTCCTCGGAGGACTACTCGGCCTCGGACGCGAAGAGAACCGGTCGTTCGTCCGGGTCCTGTGGCTGTTCGATCTGGGGCGCTGAGGAAGACGCTTCGCGGGAGCGCCCATCCGAAGATTGCGAGGCTCAGCTCTTCTTCACGCGCTTGGTCCTGATGACCTCGCGCACCGTTCGGAGGAAGTCGCGCGTGTGGGAGCGGTTCACGATCCAGACGAGGCACGAGTAAGCGACGATGCCCACACCGGTCGACGCGAACAGGATCTGCACGGCGGCTAGCGAGAGGCTGGTCTCCTTCGTGATCGGGATCTCGTGGTCGTGTGCGAGCGCCCAGGGCCGGAACGAGCTCTTGAAGAGCAGGACGACGCCGATCATGACGACCGCGGCGATCGCAGGCCGCACGACCGGTTCGATCGCGTCCCAGACGCCCAGGTGCAGATACTTGACGACGATGCCGTAGGTGATCACCGTCGAGACGAGCATCGGGATCAGCACGCCATAGGCGACGCCGACGGGGCCGAACTGCCTGCCCAGGTACCAGACGAGCGGGAAGAGCAGCGCGTGATGGACGATCGACGAGTAGAGAAGGATCTTCGGCTTCCCGATCGCCTGGAGCACGGGGCCGGCGACCGATGACGTGGAGAGTGCCATGCCGTAGAAGGCGAGCACCTCGATGATCCCGGCGGCCGGACCGTACTCGGCGCGGAACACCGTGGCGATGAACTCCTCCGAGACGGCGACCAG
The DNA here is from genome assembly GCA_020425835.1 of Planctomycetota bacterium. The sequence continues at coordinate 6,792 of JAGQRC010000044.1, forward strand.
TCCACAACCCATCGGGAGCGCGAGGATCGCGACGTGGGAGAGCGCCTTGCGGTAACCCCGGCGGAGGGCGTCGGTGTCCGACTGCCGCTGGGCGAGTGCCGGAAACGCGATCGCGTTGACGACGAAGGCGATCTGCTTCGAAGGCATGTTGCAGACGTTGAACGCGCGGCCGTAGAGTCCGAGATCGACCATGCTGCGCAGCGTCCCGAGGAGCATGCGGTCGAAGATCCCGCCCACTGCTGAGAGCGCGGCGAATCCCCACATCCACTTTCCGAAGACGAACATCTCCGCGAGGTGCGGCCAGCTGAACTGCCACTTCGGCCACCAGCCGGAGTAGCGGAACTTCAGGAGCATCTGGATGGTCTGCGAGCTGACCTGCGCCCAGACCACGCTCCACACCCCGTATCCGAGCAGGATCAAGCCGATCGCGAGCACCGCGAAGACGAGCGTGCCGATCACCTCGGCGAGCGCGGTCCAACCGAAGTCGAGCCGCTTCTGGAGGACGAGGGTCGGGGTCAGCGCCAGCCCATCGACGAGGAACAAGCAGAGCATGATCCGCAGCACTGTCGTCAGGTCATCGGTGGCGAACTTCGGGTTGTCCTGGAAGAAGCTCGCCAGCCACGGCGCGACTGCGAACGAGGCTGCGAAGATGAGTCCGTTGAGGAACGCGGTGAAGACGAACGTCGTGTCGCCCGCGAGTTGCTCGTCGTCGGGGTCCTTGGCCTGTCGCTGGATGAACGCCTGACCGAATCCCGACTGCCGGAAGGTCTGAAGGACGACCAGGATCACCATCGACGCGTCGACGACGGCGAACTCCGCGGGGACGATGAACCGCCCGAGGAGGATCATCACGAGGAAGCGGACGCCGCGCGTCACCGGGATCCACTTGAGACCCATGCGAACTTGACGCGAAGCGTGCGCGCGACCGATTTCGCTCGCGGCCGTCTCCGAGGTCATTGGATGGCCTCGACCGTTCCGCGATGCCCGAGGGCGGCGAGTTGGGACCGGATCTCCTGGAGGTAGAGCGGGTTCATCGCGATGACCCTCTCGACGCCGATCTCCACGAGTCGTTCCGGAGAGATGATCGGGTGGCCGGTCCCCGAGACGTACTTGCCCTGCTTCAGCGGATTGATGTCGACGACGCCTCGGATCGCGCCCGCCAACTCGGGGTCGCGCGCGAGAACGTTGAGGAAGGTCACCCCTTTGGAGCCCGCTCCCCAGATCGCGAGCCCTTCGTCACGCGCGGCGAGGTCGCGGAGCTGGGCGCTCCAGTACGCGGTCCGGTCGGCGTAGGTCCGGGAGAACGACTCCACGTAGCGGGCGAGCGCTTCGAGGTCCTGAGCATCCGCCTCGTCATCGCGGACCGGGTCGTCCTTCGCGGGAAGCTCCGCCGAGAGGAACTGACCGCCGAACACCTCCTGCACGTGCGGCTCGGCGCCGCGATCCCGGAAGAGGCGGCGCAAGGCGACGGGCACGAAGTAGCTGACGTGCTCGTAGATGATGTCCCAGATCCCGAGATCGCGGAGCGTCCAGAGCCCGTTGGGAACCTCGAGGTAGACCGCGGTTGCGCGATCGACCGAGCTCCCTCTCTGGGCCGCTTCGAGGAGGACCTGGATGAACGGCCCGGGCACGGGGATGTGCTCGAGCACATGCCGGGAAGCGATCAACCCGATGGGACCCTCGACCCGGCTGGCGTCGAAGTACTCCGACCGCAGCTCGAACGGTCCACTGCTGCGTCGGCACAACTCCTCCGGCGTGCTCGGGTCGTATCCGATTCCACGATTGCGCCCCCCCGCGCAGACCAGCTCGAGGAACTCGCCGCGATGCGCGCCGACCTCGACGACGTCGATGCCGTGCAGGTCGTACTTGTCGATCAGGCGACCTGCGAGCATCTCGGCGAACGACTGGAACCGGGGCGAGCAGTGCAGTGAGTTCTCGTAGCCCTCGACGTATTCGACCCGCGCCTCGTCGAACGCCGTGTTGTGGATCAGACCACAGCTCCGGCACCAGCCGAGGTGGATGTCCCCCCGCGTGGCGGCGCGCGCGCGCTCCTGCGTGTCGTGGAGCACGTTGCAGAAGACGGGCACGGACTCGAGCTCGAAGAAGACCTCGAGCTCGCGGACCTCATCGGCGGTGTCGCGGCAGATCGGGCAGAGCATCGTCGGGTTCTCCGTGGGGGCTCAGTGGGAGAGAACGGGCGCGCACACTACCGGAAGCGAGGTCGCGACACACCTCGGCAGGGCGGAACTCCCGTCGGCCGCGGGTCGGGACTCTCGACATCCATCGGCTCGCTCGCGGCCGTCCCCCAACGGTACCGGGTAAACAGAGGTATCGTCGTCACTTATCGGAGCGTCCCCGATCGCCACCGAGATCCCCTCGACCCGGTGCTGTCCTCGTCCCCGGCGGTCGGTTATCGTGCACTTCCCAGGGGTGGGGATAGACGATGGTGTCATCCGTCTCGACGGAGCGGGCCGGCGTGGGTGTGTGCCACGCGCGGATCCGTCGGCGACGATCTCGGGGGGCACCGAACAACGGGAGGACGCAGATCATGCGTCACGGTCTCTGGATCGTCTCCCTGGTTCTCGTCGGCTCCATACTTCCGTCGCTGCGCCTCGGTGCTTCGCTCGCACCGCTCGATGCCCAGATCATCGACTACTCGCAGCTCTGGATCGTGACCGATGTCGGCGAGGTGCGGGCCTATCCGCTCGAGCCCTTCGAGCCCACGACGTTCACCGTGTTCACGCCTCCTCAGTTTCCGGGGCATCCCGACGCCGTGGTGCGCGGCCTCGCCTGGACGATCGACCTGGAGCTCTTCTACGTCCTCGCCGAGCTCGACCCCGTCCCTTCGACGCCGCCGGGGAACGCCCATCTCTGCACGTGGGACCCGGAATCCGGTGCGGTTTCGATCATCGGGGACACCTACGACGACCTGATCTGCCTCGCCCTCGACGGCACCGGGGCTCCGTTCGGTGTGTCCTACAGTGACGCCACCCTGCGCGGGATCGACGCCGCGACCGGATTCTCCTACCCGTACTGCGATCTGATCACTCCCGATGTGAAGCGGCACCTCGCCTTCGATCCGACGACGGCGTGGTTCGTCTACGCGGAGAAGTTCGATCCGAACTGGGTCGGCACGATCGACGATCCGTGGACCGGTCTCTGCGGCCTGGATTACCAGCTCATCGACCCGGCGTCGCCGAGCCCGTTCGTCGAAGCGATCGCCTTCTCGCCGGTCCACGACAATCTGCTCTGGCACACCGGGCTCGAGCTCGACGTCGTCGATCCGTCCACCGGTCAGCGCACGTTCCTCGCGGACTTCCCGCTGTTCGACTTCGTCATGACGACGGGACCGGCGATCCAGCTGGCGTCTCCGGCGTTGTTCCGACGGGGCGACACGAATGACGACGGCGCGCTGAACATCGCCGACGCGTCGACCCTGCTCGCCTACGTCGGAGGTTCGGGCTCGTTCCCGATCAACTGCCTCGACGCGTGCGACGCGAACGACGACGGATTGATCAACATCGCCGACCCGGTCCAGATCCTCAGCTATCTGTTCCTGACCGGGAGTTACTTCATGGCCGAGCCGAGCCCCGACTGCGGTCTCGACCCGACTCCCGATTCGCTGATCTGCGCCCAGTCGATCTGTCCCTAGTACCCCGTGCAGCAAGTTCGTACGAGAAGTCCAAACCGGGGCGGGGTACTAGCAGTCCGTTGAAAACTCATTCCGGCCGAGAGCCCGAGCTTCCTGCGCCCAGAACACCCGTCGAAACTCGAAGTATGAGCCAGGGTTTGAAGTCGAGGCTCCCCCGACCCTTGCGTATATCGGCCGCCGGAACGACCCGCCGCAGTCGCTCCTCCGATCCCCGCGTCGGGGGACCGACGTCGTTCGACCCCGCCCGGGTTTCGGTCGAGGCCCGAGGGAACCGTGCCGATCTCAGGGCATGAGCAATAGACCGCTTCCCCCCCGACTGTCGGTGGTGGCCGTCGTCTGGAATGCGCGCGACGAGCTCGAGCCGTTCCTCGAGTCGGTCCTGGCCCAGGTCGACCCGGCGACGACGGAGATCGTGTTGGTCGACAACGGTTCGACCGACGGGAGCCGCGAGATCCTCAGGGAACGACCCGAGGTGGTGCTGATCGAGAACGATCGGAACTCGGGGTTCGGCGCGGGACTCAACCTCGGATGCGCCCACGCGACCAGTCCGCGTCTGCTCCTCTGCAATCCCGATCTCGAGTTCCGTCCCGGCGCGATCGACGCCCTCGTCGCGACACTCGATGCCGAGCCCGCGCTCGGCGGCGTCGGGCCGATCATCCGGATCGAGGGTGGCGGGGTCTGTCCGCTCCTTCGAGGTCATCCGGGGATCACCTACGGATGGAGCTTCTTCACCGGCCTGATGGCGAAGTTCCCTCGGTCCCGCTGGATCAACGCTCACTTCGACCACGACCCCGCGCGTCGCTCGCATCGACAGCCGTGGCTCCACGGTTGTTGCGGCCTGTATCGTCGCGACGCGTTCAGGGCGATCGGTGGGTTCGACGAGCGGTTCTTCCTCTACTTCGAGGACTGTGACCTCGGACGAAGACTGACCGAGGCGGGATGGCGGCTCGCACTGGCTCCGGACGCCGAAGTCCAGCATCGCGAAGGAGGC
>JAGQRC010000447.1 GCA_020425835.1 Planctomycetota bacterium
AGACCCAGGTCGTCGCTCGGGGTCGGGCTCGAGGAGCTGCGCGATCATCTCCACGATCTCCGGAGGAGCGCAACCGCGCAGAGCGCCCATCGAGACCCGCTCGCCATTCGCCTTCTCCGCGAGGAGTCCCGGAACATCCTTGGATCGAAACGGAGCGGATCCCGTCAACGCATCGAACAGCATCACGCCGATGGAATAGAGGTCCGCTCGCCGGTCGACCGATCGGCTGCCGATCTGTTCGGGCGCGAGGTAGAGCGGCGATCCGACGGTGCGACCCTCGCTCGTGATGCGAGTCGTCGCCGCTTCGGTCCAGGAGAGTCCGAAGTCGAGGATCGTCGGCGCTCCGTCGGAACGCGACACGAGCACGTTGTCCGGTTTCAGATCTCGGTGGACGATGCCGCGAGCGTGCACGCGCTCCAGTGTCTCCAGCAGCGCGGAGAGAATCGGGTGGAGCTCGGTCCAGGGTCGACGCCGTCCGCGCCCCGGGAAGGGTTCTCCATCGACGCGATCCATGACCAGGAAGACGGTGTCGGCGATCTCGCCCGAAGCGTGGAGCCGAACGACACCGGGAAGCTCGAGTCTGCGCAGCACGTCGATCTCTCGACGCAGTCGTTGTCTCTGCCGCGGGTCCCGGACGGGAACCACTTTGACGGCAAGGCCCGCGATCGACCCCTCCGTATCACCGGTGGCGCCGATGTCCTCGGCCTCGAAGACCAAGCCGTAGCTTCCCTCATCGATGTAGGGGCCCAGTCGATACCGCTGCGCCACGACCATCCCGGGCTCGAACGTCGAGATCGACCCCGGCGCGGGGACGGATTGGGTGCTCTCGATCGGCATGGCGTCGCGATCAGAGTCTGGCGCTGGTTCTCCCAACCTCTGCCCCCCGGTTTGGTCTTCGACTCGACGGACGTTGTGCTCCGAGTGCGATAGACCTCGAAGCTCGCAGTTTCCCACTCTACGTTCGCTCATGATAGTCGCGGGGCAACGGCGATCAACGATCGAGCGACCCGTCCCACGCTCCGAGAGGCTTCCGGAGAGGTTCCACGCGGTATCTTCATACGAGCCCATGGGCCGTGTCGAGGGACCGAAGCTGGAGCGATGGCCGTCCGCGGCTACGATGGACGACGATCCGCACGCGGTGTCTACCGAAAGGAGTTGCCGGATGCGTGGACTCGTTCTCGCAGTCGTGTTGCTCGCGCCGACCCTGAGACTCGCCGCCGAGCCGCCCGATCCGAAGCCGGAGTGCGACGATGTCGACTTCCCGGAGCTGTCGGGGCTCGAGAAGAAGGACGCCAAGAACGCGGTCGAGAAACTCCTCGACGACATTCAGGGCAACCTGCAGGACATCGAGGAGCTCCTCGAGAGGCGCGACACGAGTGTGTCGACGCAGAAGCTCCAAGCGAAGTCGGTGGAGTTGATCGAGAAGCTGATCGAAGAGGCGAACAAGACCTGACCGTCGGGCGGATTCTGACCCAAGACGGGTCGATCGCTCGCCGGTTCGGCGAAGCAACAGCACGAACGTTCCCGACAGGACCAGCCACAGGGCGGAAAGCAGACGGAGATCCGCGACCAGAAGAGCCTCGCCGAAGAAAAGAGGGAAGGCGAGGAGAAGGATCGCGAGAAGGAAGAGTTCGCCCAGCAACCCGCCGCATCGGACGAGACGCGTCATGATCAGACTTCAGAGGGGAAGCTCCCCAAGTCGGAGGCCGCCGAGTTCGCGCGTCGTGCTGGACGACAAGGACGTTGGGGTCGTCTCCCGCCATCCGTCGTCGAGACCGTCTACGAGAGCGGCCGCCGCAAGCTCCCTCGGAAGTACGAGATCCTCCTCGAGGAGTACTTCCGTCGCTTGCCGGAGTGGAAGGACTGACGGTCATTCCTCGGACAGCAGAGCGGGGCGCCCTCTCGGTCGAGGGCGCCCCGTTCGCGTTTCGCAGCGACCTTCGGTGGACGCGCCGGTCTTGAGACCTCGAACTCCCGGCTCGAGAGCAGTTCTCAACGAGCGTCGAGCGGGGGGCACCGATGCATCACCCGCACGGCGGGTAGTCGAAACAGTCGAGATCGTCGTCGGTCGGATCCGGGCCGCAGTTCGGGAACGGCGGGGCGGGGTTCGGGCCGCCCGCGAAGAGGTTGTTCAACGCGTAGACGGCGTCGGCGATGTCGAACATTCCGTCGTCGTTGACATCGCAAGCGTCGCGGCAGGGTGGCAGCACCGCCAACGGGCTGAACAAGCGATCGAGGATGTTGATCGGGTCTCCGATGTCGAACATCGCGTCGAGATTGCAGTCCCCGCGATGGAACAGCGGGGCGCCGTCGACGATGACGGAGACGATCTGGATGCCGTCGACGAGACAGAAGTCGTCGGTCTGGTAAACGTAGATGCTCAAGCTGCCGGCCGAAAGCGCACCGGTCATGGGAACGAAGCCGCCGCTGGTGAAGACGCGATCGACTCCGTCGACCACGAGGTCGAGTTGCATCGAGTGCGTGTCGTTGACGATGTCGACGACGTAGAGCCCGCTGCCGGTGATCACACTCGGTAGTGGATCGACGACCGAGGTGGCGGCCACCTGCCAGTCGATGTCCTGCACCGCGTACTCGACCAAGGGGAGCAACGGCGGCAGGAGTGGCATCAGGTGGAACGTCCCCGTGACGTCGCCCACGTGAATCACGAGACAGTCGCACATCGAGGGCGGCGCGCAGCCGCTGAGGTACTCACTGCCGTCGACGAGTTGGAGATCGGCCGGAGACAGGAGCTGCGCTCGGGCGGGAGTGTGCATGAGGACAGGAGAGCAGATCAGGACCGCGCCCAGCACGGCCGAGGAGAGGGTGGACCGCATGGGATCCTCCATTCCGTTCTCGGAACTTGTGCGGTAGATCGAGCCTGTAGCGAAGTGAGCCTACTGGCCGTGCGCTCCCGAGGCAAGTTCGGGCGACGTCCCCGGCTCGGAGAAGTGATGGCTCTGCCCGACCCCGCCGAGCGCGGGACCGACCGTGGATCCCTCGGGCGAAGACTCACTCCTCGCAGGATCGACGACCGCTCCGAGATTCGCAGTGTCTTGCCGTGTCTCCTGATCCTCTGCTTCTCGTTCACGGCGACGAGCGGGACGGTTCTCGGTGCAGTGTTCGACTTCCCCGGAGCGCGACTCCTCCCGACGGCCGAAGAGATCACCTCCGTCGTCACCGGTGATTTCAACGGCGACGGCCTGACGGACATCCTCGGGATGTACTGGGCCTACAACTCGGAAGGCGCGCTGCTCTATCCCGGCGTCGGGGCCCTCGACTTCGCTCCCGGAATTGCCCTTCCGTTCACCACGACGCCCCTGGCTCCGTGGATCTGGGACACGAGTACGTGGGGTGGACTGGTTGCGGACTTCGACGGCGATGGGAGCGATTCGTTCCTACGGGAACAACTACGGTGTGGCCACGAACACGCTCCCGACCATTCCACCTTCCCTGGTCGTGGGGAACTTCGACCGGGTCGGTGGAGCGGACCTCGCGTTCGGCTGCCTGCAAGGCGTCACCGTCCTGCGCAACATCGGTGTTGATCCGCAGTTCGTCCGCGGTGACAACAACGGCGACCAGTCGATCGACCTCACCGATGGGATCGGGCTCCTGGACTATCTGTTCGGCTCCTCGGGCGGCACGCCGGTCTGTGCCGACGCGGCCGACTTCGATGACAACGGCACGCTCGATCTCGGGGATGCGGTGCTGCTCCTCGGTTGGTTGTTCATTCCGGGAAGCCTCGCGCCGCCGGCGCCGTTCCCCTCGTGCGGGCTCTCCACGGACACGTCGGACCTCGATCTCGGGTGCATCACGCCCGGCTGTTGAGAATTCGCAATCGCGCGGAACCCGAAGCCCACCGAGAGGTTGCGCCTCCCGGTGGGCTTCTCCGTTTCTAAGCGACCCCTCCCGAGCGGCTTCGGGGATTCGCAGGAAGTCCGCTGGCGCACCGCTCGGGCGCCGTCCGGACTCCCTGTCGCTCCGCTCCGTCCTTGGCGCTTCCCACACCCCCCGACGCCTCGCTACCATGGGCCGAATTCCTCAGAGGTGGGGCCAACCATGACCAGAGCCGAGCAGCAGGCCGCCGCTGCGGTCTCGTCTCGCCAGGGCTGCGTAGTATCCGGAGTCCGTCTGGATCGCGTGACCGAGTCCGAGACCGTGCAGACGGTCTTCGACTCGCTCGTGGCGAAACGGGGAGGCGTGATCATCACGCCCAACCTC
>JAGQRC010000448.1 GCA_020425835.1 Planctomycetota bacterium
CGGCGGCGAGCCGGAAGTCGATCCGGACCGGCGTTCCCTTGCGCGCTTCCTCGGCCACGTTGTCGAGTGCGCGCTCGAGCGCACCGGTGAACAGCTCGACGCCGGTCACCGGCAGGTCGATGGGGTCGCGTCCTCGCTCCGGCGCGAGGGGATGCAGCTCGAGTCGGGGCATGCGTCCCGCGCGCGCCCAGAACTCGGTGGCGATGTCGCGCGATCGCGGACCGGACCACTGACCGATCAGTCCCTGACAGCGCTCGATCGTCTCGCGGGGATCGACGAGTGCGAGCACGGTGTCGTGCGGGAGGCGATCGAAGAGCACCTGCTCGCGGCCGGTGAAGCCGCGGATGAAGTAGTCGCTCCGCTTGAGCAGCGACAGCACCAGGATGCGGACCTCGTCCTGGGAGCGCTGGTCGGCGACCGAGAACGTCCGGATCGAATCGATCTCGTCACCGAAGAAGTCGATGCGGTACGGGTGCTTCGCCTCGCGCGGGTAGATGTCGAAGATCCCCCCGCGGATCGAGAAGTCGCCGGGACGCGCGACCTGCGGGAACCGGCGGTAGCCCGCCTCGACCAGCGCCCTCGCGAGATCGTGCGGTGGAAAGGTGTCCTCGACGCGGAGGACAATGCGTCGATCGGAGCGCTCTTGCGAGCGACCGATCGGCTGGAGCAACGCCTGGATCGGCGCGACCACGCAGAGGCGGCGATTGCTGGCCGCCGCGTCGACCACCGAGTAGCGCTGCGTGAAGATCTCGGCGTCGGGCTCGGAGTCCTCCTCGAAGAGCGATTCCCACGGCGGGAACTCCTGGATCTCCTCGCCGAGGAAGAGCGAGAAGTCGCGACGCACGCGATCCGCCTCGTCGAGCGACGGCGTCACACAGAGGATGCTCGTGCCGAAGTCGCGAGCGAGGTAGGAGAGCAGCATCCCTCCCGCCGCGTCGCCGGCGCGACCGACGGGTACGACGCCGCCGTCGTCGAGGCGGTCGGCGATCCGACGCAACGACGACGAGTGCTCGAAGATGCGGTGATGGAGGAGCGGCGTCACGGCCGGTCTCCGTCGAGCGAAGCAGGCCTCGGGCGACGGACCTCAGCGCGTCCCATTGTCGGATCGCTCGATCAGGTTGCCGCCGTCGTCGACGATCTCGAGCACGGTGAGCGACTCGAGCGCGGCCGACTGCTCCGCTTCCTTCTTGTTGCGACCCGTCCCCTTGCCCAATTGCTTCTTGCCGACGAAGGCCTGCACGCAGAAGGTCTTCGCGTGGTCGGGCCCGGTCTCGTCGACGACCCGGTAGGTCGGGGTCTTGCCGGAGGCCTTCTGGAGATGCTGCTGGAGGAGCGATTTGTAGTTCAGCTGGTGGCGGTTCTCCTGCACGGCTTGGACCTGGTGGAACAGGTTGCGCAGGATGAACTCGCGCGCCGGATCGAGTCCGCCATCCATGTAGATCGCGCAGACCACCGCCTCGAAGACGTTGGCCAACAACGACGGTGGGAGCTGCTTCTTGGAGGTGACGCCCTTGCCGACCTGGAACGCCGTGTCGAGCTCGAGCCGCTCGCTCTCTGCGGCGAGCGTCTGGGTCGACACCACGACACTCTTGATCTGGGTCAGCTCGCCCTCGGAGAGATTCTCGTGGTAGTTGAACAGGAACTCGGTCATCACCAGACCGAGCACCGAGTCACCGAGGAACTCCATGCGCTCGTTGCACGGTTTGTCGATCGTCTTGATCGAGGAGTGCGTCAACGCCTGCAGAAGATAGTTGGGATCGCTGAAGGTGTACGCGATCCGTCGCTCGCACTCCTCGAGACGACGCATCGTCTCCCGAGGGATGTGCTCGTGCTCGAAACTTCGAGGACCCGCCATGACACTTTCCAACGGAGCCTGGCCCGATCGAGCGATGTTGCTCGTCGGGCTCGAAAGGGTGCCCATCGGCTGGCTCCGAAGTTGTCGGCGGGGGAGGGAAGCCCTGCGGTCACACCGAGCGAAGGGCTTCTCTCTCTCGTCGGCGTGCTCCGGGGGAGCCGGCCGGACCGAAAGGGCTAGTGACCGGCGAGGATACCGCGAGCGGGCCGAGAGGGAAACGACGCCGAACCGCTCGGACGGTAGAATCTTGGGTCTTCGACGCCCCGCCCGAAAGGTTCCGCCCGTGTCCGAACGCTCGCTCGGCGACCTCGAGAAGGAGGTCTACCCCGTCGGCAAGAGACGCTTGTCCATCCTCGACCTGCTCGGGCGCTTCGCTGAACCCCAGTTTCAGCACCACGGCATCGCCCGCCTCTCGGACCTCCACCTGAAGACGGGGGAACCGGCGCGCTACCGGTTCGACAGCGAGCTGGTCGAGCTGCCCGACGCCACCCGCCTCTCCACCGAGATGGTCGAAGCGCTCCTCCACCCGCTCCTCTCCCCCCATCAACGGGACCGCCTCTCGGGACCGGACGGCCGCGATGTCGACGCGAGCTTCGACTGGCCCGAGCGCGAGTTGAGTTTTCGAATCAACGCGTTCCGAGATCGCGACGGGCCCGCGTGCGTGATCCGGGTCCTCCCGCGCGAGATCCCGCCCCTGAGCCGCGTCGGCTTCCCCAACGAGGATGTCTGGGGCGACATCGTCGACCTGCACCAAGGGCTGGTGATCGTCACCGGCATCACGGGAAGCGGGAAGTCGACGACGATCGCCAGCCTGCTGCAGCACATCAACAAGCACCGGCGCTCCCGGATCATCACGCTCGAGGATCCCGTCGAGTACGTGTTCAAGAGCGACCGGAGCCTGATCTCCCAGCGCGAGATCGGCCTGAACGTCAGCTCCTTCGCGGAGGGGCTCCGCAGCGCGCTGCGCGAGGATCCCGACATCATCTTCGTCGGCGAGATGCGCGATCGCGAGACGACCAACCTCGCGCTCACCGCCGCGGAGACCGGGCACCTCGTCTTCTCCACCCTCCACACCAAGGACACCAAGGGTGTGCTGTCGCGGATCGTCGACATGTTCCCACCGGAGCGCTCCAAGGAGCTCTGCACGCAACTCTCGTTCAGCCTGACGATGGTCATCGGCCAGAAGCTGGTGAACCTCTCGGACGGGAGCGGGCGCCGCGCCGCGATGGAGGTGCTCAAGATCACCCCGGCGGTCGGTCACATGGTGCGCTCGGGCAACTGGCACCAGATCTACTCCTCTATGGCAACCGGAACGCGAGACGGCATGATCACCATGGAACGCCATCTGGCGCACCTGGTCCACGCGCGCGAGATCACGCCGCAGGAGGCGCTCCGTCGGGCCAACGATCCGACGATCACCAACTACATTCACCCCACGTAGTGACGCGGACAACGCCCCCGAGATCCACCGCCCGAAAGCCGACGACCGATGACCGAACCCTTGGATCTGCTCGCCATCGGCGCGCACCCCGACGACGTCGAGATGACCAGCGGCGGCTGGCTCGCCCTCGCCCACGAGCAGGGACACCGCACCGGCGTGCTCCACCTGACGCGCGGCGAGATGGGCACGCACGGCACGCCCGAGCAGCGCGAGATCGAAGCGCGCGCCGCGGCGGACCTCCTCGGCTGTAGCGCGATCGAGTTCGCCGGCCTCCCCGACGGTCACCTCCGCGACGACGATGACTCCATCGCCACGGTCGCCCGCCATCTCCGGCAGCTCCGCCCGCGGGTCGTCATCGCCCCCTACTTCGTCTGCCACCATCCCGACCACGAAGCGGCAGCGAGGATCGCCGTGCGCGCCGTCCACCTCGCATCGCTCCGCGGTTACGACGACGGCCTCCCGCGTCACACCACCCAGCGACTCGTGCACGCGCGCTACAGCCAACAGTTCGAGCCGAGCTTCTACGTCGATGTCTCATCCGTGGTCGAGAAGAAGCGCCAGTCCATCCTCGCCTACCGCAGTCAGGTCACCGACTCCGTCGACCCCAACGACGAGATCCCCGTCACCCGCCTCGCCCGCCCCGGCTTCACCGACCAAGTCCTCGCGCGCAACGCGGCCGATGGCTTGAAGGCCGCCTGCGACTATGCCGAGGCCTACTGGATGCGCACCGGGTTCATCCTGAAGGACCCGATCCGCACGCTCGGCGAGGGACCGGCGCAACACCTGGTGCGGTGAGGGCGCGCGCCCATCGATCGCGTCGCAGAACAGACACTGCTCGCTCTCCCCGTGGTCGCAATGCCAGCTGCGGGGGGCGAATGCCCATCACATGTCGCGGGGGTCGAACCTGTGTCGCCGCA
>JAGQRC010000449.1 GCA_020425835.1 Planctomycetota bacterium
CTCGTGCGGAGCCGGCGGCTCGCACAGCAGGTTGAGCGAGTAGGCAGGATCGCCCCCGGGGCCTCGCTGCTCGACGATCTGAGCGGTCAACGCGATGCTGCAGTCGAGCTCGTCGAGAGGCATGGGGAGGAGGAACGTCCCGGCGACCAACTGGGCGACGATGGTGTAGCGGGGAAACGTCGGAGTTCGCTCACCGTCTCGTTGTTCGGCGGGACGCTCGAACTCCGGGAGGAGATCGGCCATCAACTCCTCGGTCGGGATCGGCAGTGCGAGCGGCTGCGGGATCACGAGATAGAGACGCTCCATTCGCGGGTCGCGACGCTCGACGATCCAGGAGCCGAAGTCCCGCCAACGGGGCGTTCCCGTCGGATCGTAGCCGGCGAAGACTGCGCGAGGCGTCGGAGGCAGCGAGTGCTCGCAGATCGAGTTCTCGCACCAGTAACAGTGCAAGTGTCCGGGACGGTAGCCGAGCTCTTGGAGTTGGATCTCGTCGCGGGCCTGCAGGACCGCGGCTTCCAGTCGCTCCACGAAGCGCCGACCCGAGCGATCGTCGCTGCGCCGGTCGCCAGGCGCGAGCTCGAGCCGGACGTCCAGGCGAAGGTCGCGCGGAATGGCCGTCTCGCCCAACTCACCGCGCAAGCGGGCCTCGACCCAGTCGACGAGCGAACGGTGGAGGTCGTGGATTCTCTGGTCCTCCGGACGCGTGGCCCGGTTGCCGCGATCCCGTCGGCTCGCCGACGGTCGTCTGGACTTGCCTCGCGGGGACGACCGAGGGGAAGGAGAAGGACGCTCCGAGCGGGCACCGGCGCGGCGTCGACCCCGTTGCGATTGGCGTGCATCATCGGGTTGGGTCATCGCGAATCCTGTCGGCGAACGGCCCGGGTCGCCATCCGATCGCCATCACTCTATCGCGGAACCGTGAAGCTGCACACTCCGAGCTCACGGGTGGAGGCGAAGGGACATCGCGTCCATAATGCGGCGTCCATCGAGGCGCGCCCGCCGAGAGGAACGATTGATGAACGAGCCGTCCCCATCGAGCCCAGCGGCCCGACGCCCCGTCACCGGCGTCGGAGTATCGCGTCGGACGATCCGGACGACAGTCGTCGGATTGGCGCTGGTCGTGGCCACCCTCGTCACGGTGGGCTTCGTCCGGAGCATGGCGGAGGACCCCTGGTCGGAGATCGGTCACCGCGCGGCCGAACGCCTCGGTCTGGATCCCGCGACCTACGCGTTCTTCGTCATGCTCCCGGACGGCCAGACGTTCGGGCACCGAGCGGGCGAGCCGATGAAGCCGGCGTCGTCGTTGAAGCTGGTCACTGCGGCGGTCGCGCTGGACACGCTCGGGTCCGAAGCGATGATCGAGAGCGATCTTCGCCGGACGGGCCGGATCCGCGGAGGTGTGCTCTCCGGCGACTTGATCGTCGTCGGCCGCGGAGATCCCCAACGAGCGAGCGCGGATGCCGATCCGCTCGTCACGTTGAATCGATGGATCGAGATTCTCGAGGGGCTCTGCGTCGAACGCATCGACGGTGACTTGGTCGGGGACGACACGTTTCTCGGGGGACCCGGTCGTCGCGAGGAATGGCCTGCGGATCAACTGCACCGCTGGTACTGCGCGCCGAGCGGTGCGCTCAACCTGAACGACAACTGTGTCGACGTCGAGATCGGCCCGGACGGCTCCGGGAACATCGGTGTGCAGCTGTTCCCGAAGATCCGTCAGTTCACGGTCATCAACGAGCTCGTACCGGTCTCGTCCGCGGACCGACACGTCTACTCGATCGATCGGAAGCCGGGCACGTGGGAGATCCGTCTCACCGGTCGCTTCCTTGCGACCCGGAAGCCCGCGGTCGAATGGGTGACCGTCGAGGATCCGACGCTGGCCTACATCGACGCGTTCGCCGGGCTCCTGGCGTCACGAGGGATCCAGATCACCGGACGGGTTCGACGTGGCGTGGCACCGGAGAACTCGCTCTTGGTCGATCGCGTCGGACGATCCGTCGCTTCGCTCGTTCCGCGGATGCTGCTGCGCAGTAGCAATCTGTATGCAGACTGCCTTCTGCGACACACCGACCGTTGCGCGGGCGGAGATGGCAGCTTCGAGTCGGCCGCGATCACCGGGGAGCGCACGCTGCGCGGGAGATTTGGCTGGAAGGGTCCCGTCGTGCTCCGCGACGGCTCCGGGCTCTCGCACGACAACCGGGTCAACGCACGCGACATGGTCGTCCTGCTCGACGAGTGTCGGCGGAAGCCGTGGGGAGCGCTGATTGTCGACGCGCTTCCCGAGGCGGGGCGGAGTGGGACGTTGATTCGACGTTTCCGCCGGGCGGAGGTTCCCGTCCGAGCGAAGACCGGTCATGTGAACGGCGTGACCACTCTCTGCGGATTCCTCGACACTCCGCGCGGGGAGGTGGTGTTCGCGTTGCTGTATCAAGGGCCCCAGGGCAAGCGCTCCGCCGCGGACCAGTGGCAGGAGTCCTTCCTCGACGATCTGCACGATCAGCTGTCTCGCTGAAAACCCATCTCCGCTTCGTGTAAAGTCCACTTGCGGTCAAACCGCGAGTTGGATCCCGCGGACTATTTGCGGAAGCCACCGAAGTCGCCGACTCGGCGCGGCTAACAGGTCAGTACCGGTGGCGCCCCCAGTTTTTGTCGGGGAATTCTCTCGTCCGGCTGTAAGGGGGGCTTTACAATCCCCGGCACCCTCCCGCAGTCGGCACGTCGGCAGGAAGAAGAAGCGGGCCGCGGAATCTTCGTCGGGTCGGTCGGGCCCGCCCCGGCCGGCGAGATTCGATTCGATCCACACACGTTCGATTCGTACGACGGACTTGTCTCGACCGCTCGCCCGCAGGCGTTTCGGTTCGGCCTCGTCCCCGTCGTGACGAGTTCGGCACGCGATCCGTCGTCGACGCCTGTGTCGCGAAGAGAGCGAACCGCACGCATGCCCCCCAGTCCTTCCCACGTCTCCAAACCTCGGCTCATCGTGCGCGAGAACGGCATCGAGCGCATCGTCGAGCTGACCGAGGGCACGATCGCTATCGGGCGATCGAAGGAGAATCAGATCGAGATCGATGACATCTCGAGTTCCCGGCGCCACTGCAAGATCTCGCGCTCGGGGAACGGCTGGGTCATCGAGGACCTCCAGAGCCGCAATGGGACCCTCGTCAACGGGATCCTGATCCGGAAGCAGGAGCTCCAGCTCGGCGACTGCATCGAGATCGGGAAGACCCGTCTGTTCTTCGACCGGGTTCCCACTCCGGAGCTCACGCGGGTTCCCGAGGCGACCGATACGCTGCTGCTCTCGACCGAGTTCTTCATGGAGCCCCTGACGGAGATCACCGAGACGTCGCAGGTCGAGCTCCTCCAGAAGGAGCGCGAGATCTTCATCCGATTGCTGAAGATCACCAAGGAGCTCTGCGCGATGCGAGTGCTCCGGGATCTGCTCGCGAAGATCCTCGACACTGTGCTCGAGATCACCGGCGCGGAGCGGGGCTTCATCATCTTGGCCGAGGGGGATGACCTCCGAGTTCGAGCCTCGCGGAACATCGACCAAGAGGCGGTCAAGAAGGCGGAGGTGAAGGTCAGCCATTCCATCACCCGTCAAGTGCTGACCTCGGGTCGCCCCGTGTTGACCGGGGATGCTCGGGCCGACGCCTCGACCCGCGGCTTCCAGTCGGTCAGCGAGTTGAAGCTCGAGTCGGTGATGTGCGTTCCGCTCTCGCTGCGCGGGCACACGATGGGGGTGATCTACGTCGACAACCGCTTCGAGACCGAAGCGTTCCAGCGCGCGCACCTCCGCTTCATCGAGTTCCTGGCCGACCAGGCGGCGATCTTCATCGAGAACGCACGACTGTTCGAGGAGGCCGAAGGCAAGCAGGAGGACCTTCGCAAGGCGAAGGACGAGGCCGAGTACCTGAACCGGCAGTTCCAGGAGATGCTCCTGGCGCGAGATCTCAAGCTCAAGGAGGTCACGGAGCTCGTCACGCGGAAGCCCGAACGCAAGTTCGAGCACGACTACGACAACATCGTCACCAAGAGCCCGAAGATGTACCAGATCTTCGAGGTGCTCGACCGCGTGATCGACACCGACATCGCCGTGCTGGTCATGGGAGAGAGCGGAACGGGCAAGGAGCTGATCGCCCAGGCGATCCACTATCAGGGCAAGCGGCGTTCGGGCCCCTTCGTCTCCCAGAACTGCGCGGCGATCCCACCGAAC
>JAGQRC010000450.1 GCA_020425835.1 Planctomycetota bacterium
GCGCTCTCCGCCTTTGTGGGGTCCCTCGTGACGTGGTGGGTGACGCGGGATCGGCTGCCCTCGACTCTGCGCATCGCGACCGCGGCAGAGGGCGGGCTCTACGCGAAGCTCGGGCGAGGGCTCGCGGTCGCGCTCGAGAAGAGCACGGGGCATCCCGTCGAGGTCCTGTTCACCGGCGGGTCCGTCGAGAACGTCGCGCTCCTCGAGCGAGGCGAGGCAGACCTCGCGATCGTCCAGGACGGAACCGCACGCCTCGGAGAGCTCTCCCGTCTGGCGCCGCTGTACCACGACATCTGTCACGTGATCGTTCCCGAAGCGAGCCCGGTCCACGACGTCGACGAGCTCGACGGTCGACGCCTGGTGCTCGGACCGGTCTGCTCCGGGACGCGCGCGACCGCGGTCCAGGTGCTCGAGCACTACGGTATCTCGGTCGAGACGAGTGACGTCTCCCAGTCGTACTTCAGGGAGTTCCCGAGGCTGCTCGCCGCGGGCCGTGCCGATGGCTGTGTCGTCACCACCGGGATCCTCAATCCAGATCTGTTCGAGCTACTGAGACACGGTGGTTTCCGCATCCTCCCCATCCGCGATGCCACCGCGCTCGTGATCCTGCATCCCCACTTCCACTCCGTCTCGATCCCGCGCGGTCTCTACGCGGGGCGCCCGGCCATTCCTCCATCGGAGATCCCGACCGTGGCCGCGACGTCCTACCTCGTCGCGAGCGAGAGCGCAGGGTCGCGGTTGGTGAACTGCACCCTCGATGCGCTCTACCACTCCGAGCTCCGGCGGGACGTGCCGACACTCATCGCCAAGCGCGATGCGCGAGAGTGGTCGACCGAGAGTTTCCATCCCGCGGCGCGACGGTATTTCGACCCGTTCGAGGGCCTCGACACGATGTCGAGCCTGCTGGAGTCGCTGTCGGCGTTCAAGGAGTTGCTGTTCGCGCTCGGTGCCGCGGGCTACCTGCTCTGGAGTCGCTGGCGCTCGGTGCGCGCACGTCAGCGGGACCGAGAGCTCGAGCGGTACCGGGAGCGACTCGACGACTTCCTCGATCAGACGGTGGACATCGAGCGCGCGCAGATGGGGCGACAGAGCGCGGATGCGCTCGAGGGCTACCTCGAGCGCGTCACGGAGATCAAGCTCCGCGCCCTCGAGGAGCTGACGCACGAGGATCTGCGGAGCGATCAACGATTCGTGATCTTCCTGACCCAATGCTCCAACCTGATCCGGAAGATCCAGGGCAAACTCGCGCTCGTCCACGGGGAGTCACGAAGGTCCTGAGATCGCACGGGGCTGGGTCCGCGACCTGATCGCGCCGGGGATGACCGGACGGATCGTCGCCCCGAACGGCGCCCTACCTCGAACCGATGAGCTGCGGATCCGACCCGACCACCGACGCGTCGGGAGGCGCGACGTTCGACTGTCCATGAGCGTCGGCGAGCCAACGGGCGTACGCGTCGCGGAAGGCTCGGACGCTCGGCCGGGACTCCTCAGTCGGTGAGCTGGCACTCCTCCTCGGGGTCCCGCTCGACCGGCTCGCCCTTCGCCATCGCCTGGCAACGTCGACGCAGGTTCGCGCGGTTGATGCCGTCGAGCGCCGCGACCTTGTAGCACTCGGCGAGGGTCGGGTAGTTGAAGACCGCCTCGGCGAGGTACTCCAGGTCACCACCGAGGGCGTGCACCGCCTGGCCGATGTGGATCAGCTCCGTCGCCCCTTCCCCGATCACGTGCACCGCGAGGATCCTCAACGTCTCCGGATCGAACAGGATCTTGAGCAGTCCATCCACGTCGCCGAGGATCTGGCCGCGAGCGATCTCACAGTAGCGCGCGCGCCCCACCTCGTAGGCGACCGACTTCGCCGTCAGCTCCTGCTCGGTCGGGCCGATCATCGAGATCTCGGGGATGGCATAGATGCCATAGGGCAAGAGCGTGTCGACGTCGAGACAACCGATTCCGAACGCGTGACACACCGCGCGCCGTCCCTGTTCGCGCGAGGTCGCCGCCAGGGCCGGGAAGCCGATGACGTCGCCCGCCGCGTAGACGCCGTGGACTTCGGTCTGGCCGAACTCGTCGACCTTCAACCGTCCTCGGGAGTCCGCGGTCAGCCCGACCGCCTCGACGTTGATCTGGTCGGTGTTGCCCTGACGCCCTCCCGAGAAGAGCACGCAGTCCCCGACGATCTGCTTGTGGCTCGCGGTGTGCGCGTAGACGTAGTCACCGGCACGCCCCAGGTCCACGACGCTCTCGTTCATCCGGAAGTCGACGCCCTGCGTCATCATCTTGTACTTCAGGACTTCGACCAGCTGGCGATCGACGAAGTCGAGGAACTCCGGGCGATCGTGGATCAGCGTCACCTGACAACCGATCGCCGCGAAGATGCAGGCGTACTCGACTCCGATCACGCCTGCCCCGACGACGATCAGGCGATTCGGGACTCGCTCGAGCGACAGGATCTGATTGGAGTCCACGACGCGATCGCCATCGAAGTCGAGTCCCGGGGGACGAGCCGGTCGACTCCCGACGGCGATCAACACCTTCTCGCCCTGGAGCACCTCGATCGCGCCGGGGCGCTCCACGACGATCTGCCGCTCTCCGACGAAGGCGGCATGACCGCGGTAGAGCCGCACGCCGTTGCGACGCAACTGGTCCTCGTAGACGCTCGTGTTCCGAGCGATCACTTGGTGCGCGCTGAGGTTCAGATCGGCGAGCGACTCGACGTGCTTCACCCGGTAATTGCGTCCGTAGAACGAGCGCTGCCGGATCCCGCTGAGGTGCAGGGTCGCCTCGCGGAGCGACTTCGACGGGATCGTCCCGAGGTTCGTCGAGTTCCCGCCCAGCCGACTCTGCTCCTCGATGACGGCGACGGAGTAGCCGGCCTTCGCCGCCTGGATCGCGCCGAAATGCCCGGCCGGCCCCGCACCGAGGACGACCAGGTCGAATCGCTCCATCTGAGACATCCGCACGCTCCGCACTCCACTGCAGGGGTCGTCGGGTCGGAACGAAGAGCCGGGAGCGAGAGCTTCTCGGAACTCCGTGGGGTTGAACGGCCGACCGCACTTCCTTCGTCGGTCGATGCGAGGGGGTGGAGTTGAGGGATTCTCCGCGTCGAGCGCGCGGCGCCCGCTGTAACCCCTTGGCGCGCAGGGAAGAGAGCCGTCCCCCTCGACGTCGCCGGATCCGGGTCCCTCCCCGCGCCCGTCACCGGCGGGCGCGACGCCCCGTCGATCGACGGTCGCCGCTGCTCGGCGCGGCGGTCCAAGCCCCGGGTGGCCGAATGCCGATTCATGATGTACATCCCCCGACCCGCGCGCCGGGACCGGCGCCGATCGGGCATCGCGAACCACCGGGGTCAGCGCTACCGCTGACCGGGAGCTGACCATGATCGCCGCCGAAACGCCGCTCGAAGAGGGCCCGTACAACTTCCACACCGAGGTCCGCGTCCGTCTCCCGGAAACCGACGCGATGGGCATCGTCTTCCACGGGAACTACTTCACCTATCTCGAGGTCGGGCGCGTCGACTACCTGCGCAACTTGGGCCTCGCCGAAGGCATCCGCCCGATCCGCGACTTCGAGAACGTCGTGGTCTCGGCTCACGTCGACTTCAAGTCCCCCGCACGACTCGACGACCAACTGACGATCGACGTCCGCATGCGCGAGATCCGTCACTCGAGCTTCCGCTTCGACTTCCGGATCCGACACAAGATCCGCAACAAGCTCGCGGCGGTCGGCTACACGACCCATGTCGCGCTGGGCGATGACTTCAAGCCGATTCGGGTGCCGGACGCGTTCCGTGAGAGCGTCGGGGCGTACGAAGGCTGGGCGTAGGAGAAGGTCCGGCCGAATCGGTCATGGTCCAGTCCGGGTCCATCGGTAGCCGATGTTCCGACACGCCAAGGCGCGCCTCTCCCGAGTGACCCACGCGCCGACGTCCATCAGGGGGCCCCTACCCGGGCGGGCAGAGTGCACGGCGAAGGTCGGGCGCACCACCGCCCGCCCAGCCCCACTTGACACCCGGGACGAGCCCCGGAAGATCGGCTCTTTCGTCTCCCGAAATCCCGACTCGATCAGAGAACCTGGACCCATGAGCGACACGATCCCCAAGCAGTACGACCCGAGTCGCATCGAGAACGAGATCTATCGCAGATGGCTCGATGCCTCGGCCTTCGCCGCCACCCCGGACGGCCGCGAGGATCGCTACGTCATCATGATGCCGCT
>JAGQRC010000451.1 GCA_020425835.1 Planctomycetota bacterium
CAGTAGTCGGGCGGCCCTTGGTCGCTCCCGAGTGGGACCAGCCGGAAGCGGAGACCGGCCCATTCGAGCGCAGCCAGCGGGGACGACCCCGCGGCGTTGGGCTGCTCGGAGTCCCAGAGCTGCCCGTGAGGGTGATCGATCGCGGCTCCTCCCGCACGGGCCCATGCCGGCGATGGGATCATCGACACAAGTCTATTCTAAGGAGTGACTTCGAACGTGTCTGTCACGGAGTCGACCCATCTTCCGAGCCAGATCATGCAGAAACAACGCGTTGTTTCTAAGGTTCGTCTTCAGAAACAACGCGTTGATGCGTTACGTTGGAGACCATGAAGCGAAGGGCTGCACAAGACCTCTCCCGCTGGCTCGAGTCGTCCGACCGTCGCCCCCTCGTCGTCCGGGGTGCTCGACAGGTCGGAAAGACGTGGCTCGCCCGGGATCTCGCCGAGCGGGAAGGGCTCGACCTGGTCGAGTTGAACTTCGAGCGAGACCCCGCGCTCGCGCGCCTGTTCGAGTCCAACGATCCCGCGTCGATCCTGGGGGAGATCGAGCTCCAACGGGGTCGCTCCGTCTCACCCGCCACCTGCCTCTTGTTCCTCGACGAGATCCAGGCGGCCGGGGAGCTTCTCGCGAAGCTCCGCTGGTTCTACGAGAGCCTCCCCGAGTTGGCGGTCGTGGCCGCGGGTTCACTCCTCGAGTTCACGCTCTCCGATCACTCGTTCAGCATGCCGGTGGGGAGAATCACTTTCCGGAGAGTCGAGCCGATCTCCTTCGCCGAGTTCCTCGAGGCGCACGACAACACCCCGCTTCTCGACCGGCTCGAGGCGTGGCGCGTCGGTTCGGAGCTATCGGCGACGGCACACGACCAGGCTCTCGCACGGTTCGACCACTACTCCATGGTCGGCGGCATGCCGGCGACCGTCGCCGCCGACATCGGCGGGGCGTCCCCGCAAGAAGTACGCGCCCTGCAGAACGATCTCCTCGCCACCTATCGAGCCGACTTCGCGAAGTACTCGGGACGGATGGACCGACAGATCCTCGATCTCGTGCTGACTTCGGTGGCTCGGTCCTTGGGAAACAAGTTCGTCTATGCCAGGGCTGGCGACGGAGTGAAAGGACATCAGGTCAAGCGGGGACTGGAGCTTCTCGAAGCCGCCCAGCTCGTGACGCTGGTCCGGTATTCTGCGGCCAATGGGGTTCCCCTCGGAGCCGAGTCCAAGGACACCTCCCGCAAGGCGGCTCTTCTCGACGTCGCGCTTCTGCACCCGCTCATCGGGACGCCCGCGGGTGCCAAGTTCCCGAGCTGGGACGCCCTCGTTCCCGACTCGAAGGCGCGGATCAGCGAGCAACTGGCCGTTCAGCAGCTGCGACTCCTGGGGGACGCGCACCGGCCGGCCGAGCTCTACTTCTGGCGCCGCGAAGGTGGGCGCGCGGGTGAGGTCGACCACGTCGTGCAGGTCCACGGACGCGTCGTCCCCCTCAAGCTCAAGGCGGGCACGGCCGGATCGATGAAGAGCCTTCACCAGTTCATGTTCGACAAGGGTCTCGACCTGGCCGTTCGGGTCGATCGAAACCCGCCCTCGTTGTCGCGCCTCGACGTCAAGACGACCCAAGGGGACCGCGTCGTCTACGATCTCCTCAACCTACCGCTCTATCTCCTCTGGAACCTCGAGACCATTCTCGCCGGCCTCCACTCGGAGTGAACTCTCTCGGACAATGCGTGCACGGCGTCAGTTGGTCGAGTCGACCACGAGCGTAGTGCTCGCGGTCGCATCGCTCATCCGGGCCCGACCACTTCGCGGCGGCCGCTTCCGCACTTGGTCTCGCTTCGGAACTTCGGACGTGTCTGTCACGGCATCCGACGGGGGGCTTGCGCGACGAGAGTCGTCAGCGGACCAGTCTCGTCACCGCTCCCGGCGCGACCTCGCGCTCGAAGGTGTCGAGGTCTCCCTGCTCGTCGAAGATCGTGATTCGGTACCTTCCTGCGGGTACCGATACGTGGTCGATGCCACTCGGTGCGAAGACGCGATGTCGCCAGTAGTCGGGCGGCCCTTGGTTGCTCCCGAGTGGGACCAGCCGGAAGCGGAGACCGGCCCATTCGAGCGCAGCCAGGGGGGACGAGTCGATCTCGCCACCGGGAGCGGAAGGCAGGAAGTAGACCGTTCCAGTCGGTCGCACTTCGAAGAAGCTCGGCGCCGAGCCTCCGGATTCAATGACGCCGGTCCCGGAGAGCGATCGGGGCCAGACCACGAGGAGCGGATCTTCGCTGGCGCAGGAGAGCAGCGTGCAATGCCCAGAATCCTCCACTCGACGGACCGACACCGCACCGGGTCGCTCGTTCGGCATCGGTCCGATCGTTCGCCCAGGCTCGACTTCGAATTCGACTGAGTGATCATTCGGGACGTCGACGAACTGCTCCGATGCGGAGGCCGTATCTTCCGGCGCGGGCAGCAGTGTGACTCGGTACCGTGCGGTGGGGACGCCCGACACAATGGCCGGCGACTCGCCGATCGCGAAGGCTCGTCCGCGGTGCCCCGATCCGTCGACCGCCTCCAGCAGGAATGTCCGGCGCCCCCGAGTCGGAGTCCCGTTCGGCGTCGTCCCGAGCGTCAGCTCGTAGCCCGGATAGTCGAAGACGAGACTCCCGTCGATGGCGACCTCCGCTTCACCGAGGTTCACCGTCATGGCGTTGGCGTCCAGCGACCGGTAGTGCGCGTGAATCCGATCCCCGGGTGCCCAACGACCCTCGAACTCTCCAGTCGCGGTCAGCTCGATGGACTCGAGGGCTTCGCCGCGGTCGATGAACAGGGTTCCGCCCCCGGTGGGGCGACCGGAAACGAGGACCCTTCCGCGCGAGACCACTCGTGAGCTCGGGTCGAAGTCGACATCGATCGTATCCCCGGCGCGGACGACGACGGTGGATCGCGCGATCGTCTCTCCACCTCGGGTCAATCGGACCTCGTGAGGACCGAGCCCGGAACACTGGAGCATCACAGTTCCATTGGCGTCCGTCCGGCCACGAACCACAGCGGGGAGTCCATCCCAAATGCGAGACGTGGGTCGCACCGTGACCCCGAACGCTCGTCCAAGACGATCCGGCTCCCCTCGCACAGTGACGGAGATCGTCGCCATGGGTTCGAGCACCACCTCGATGATCGATCCCGCCGAGCAACCTTCGGGATGCGAAGTCTCGAAGGGAAGGAACGAAGGACACTCCACTCGAAGTTCGGCTGCGGGTTCGCGGAGTCCAGCCACCACGACGCGACCGTCGGTACCCGTCAGCGCCGAGATGCACCAAGGTGCTCCACTGTTCAGGATAGACGAGAGCGTGACGCGCGCGCCGGGGAGCGGCCGGCCGTCACCGCGGACCTCGACCGTGTCGTTCCCGCCGGCGCCCGCGTTCGGGGGGTAAACGAGCTCGACCATAGTTTCGGCGGGGATCTCGACTCTCGTCTCGAGCCGCGCGTATCGTGCTTCGTCCACGACGATCTCGTAGCCGCCCGGAGCGAGGGGGATCGAGACTCCGCGAGCGTTCAACTCGACCGTCTCGTAGCCCGTCGACGTGCCCGATTCCTTCACACCGACGCGAAGCCGCTCAAGGGATGTCGAGAGATCGGGGTTCGGCACGATTCGGATTCCGCTCGGACCTCGGAGCACGAACTCATCCGGGAAAGAGTCGGCCTGAACGAACTCGCGACAAGAAAGCCCGGCTTCGCTCCGGATCTCGACCGTGACCCAACGTCGAGGGACGATCGACGCGGTGAACTTACCTCGGTCGTCCGTTGTCCGTTCGATCCGCGGAAACCCCTGGGATTGCAGCCAAACCCGTGCACGCCTGACTCCACCTCCGTGCAAGTCGACGACGCGCGCTCGAAGCTCGATCGAGCGCGTGAGCTGAAGGAACGGTGGATCGGACACGTCGGGAACGGTGATCGCGACGGACGGTGAGTCCAAGTGACCGGCGGCACTCGCACGAAACACGCAGCACCCGACGGGAAGATCTCGGACCTCGAATCGTCCCTCGGAGTCGACCGGCACGACGCCGGTCCGATCGTCGACCCTCCACCGAACCTGTGCGTCCGACACGGCCCGTCCCTCGTCGTCGATGACCCAACCGACGATCGAGTGTCCACGATGGCTCCCCGGGGGATCGGTTGCGGCGGGGTCGGCGCCGTGCACCGCAGGTTTGGTCTCGGACCCGAGCCAGTCGCG
>JAGQRC010000452.1 GCA_020425835.1 Planctomycetota bacterium
CGTAGGAGGAGATCGCCTCCATGTGCCCAGTGCGGTCGCACACCCAGATCGGGAGCGGTGTCCCCCAGTAGCGCTCGCGCGAGAGCGTCCAGTCGACGTTCGACTCGAGGAACTTCCCGAAGCGGCCGTCGCGGATGTGCTCGGGCAACCAATGGATCTCGCGATTGTTGGCCAGCATGTCCTCGACGAACTCCGTCGTCCGGATGAACCAGCTCTCGCGCGGATACTGGATCAGCGGATCATCCTCGGCGCGCCAGCAGAACGGATACTCGTGGAGGATCTGGTCGTGGAAGAAGAGGAGCCCCCGCTCCTTCAGATTCCGAGTGATGTCCTTGTCCGCCTCCTTGACCCACCGCCCCTCGAGCGTCGCATCCGTGTCGCTCGTGAAGCGTCCGTCGGGACCGACCGCGCAAAGGAGCGGAACCGCGTCCCGATCGACGAAGCGAGAGCGCTCCTTCTGGAGCAGCTCGAAGTCGACCTCACCGAACGCTGGAGCTTCGTGCACCAGCCCCGTTCCCGAATCCGTGGTCACGAAGTCGGCGGCGAGCACTCGCCACGCGACGAAGTCCTCCCCACCTTCGGCGAGCGCAGCGGTGCGATCGCCGAGCCCGGCGTAGTAGAAGTCGAAAGGCGGCCGGTAGCGCCGACCGACCAGCGCGCTCCCCTTGCAGCTCGCGACAACTTCGAAGTCGTGCTTGGTCTTCTCCGCGATCGGTTCTACCAGGGCAGCAGCGATGTAGAACTCCTCGCCCGACGCTGACTCACGGACGCGTGCGTAGTCGAGCTCCGGATGCACGGCACAGAAGGTGTTCGACGGAAGCGTCCACGGCGTCGTCGTCCAAACGAGCAGCGATGCGTCATCGTCGATGAGTGGCATGCGCACGAAAACGCTCGGATCGGCGACCTCGCGATAGCCCTGACCGACCTCGCCCGACGAGAGCGCCGTCCCCCCTTGGGCCCACCACCAGACGATCTTGTGACCCCGGTAGAGAAGCCCGGCATCGAAGAGCGTCGCGAGCGCCCACCAAACGCTCTCGACATAGCTCTGGTGGTAGGTCGCGTAGGCTTCCTCCAGGTTCATCCAGAAGCCGAGGCGACGCGTCAGGTCCTCCCACTCGCGGACGTAGCGGAAGACCGACTTCTGGCAGAGCTTGATGAAGGGCTCGATGCCGTAGGCCTCGATCTCCTCCTTGGAGTGGATCCCGAGCTCCTTGCAGACCTCGACCTCGACCGGGAGACCGTGGGTGTCCCAGCCGCCCTTCCGCTCACAGTAGTAGCCCTGCATGCTCTTGTAGCGCGGGAAGAGGTCCTTGATCGCGCGGGTCAGACAGTGACCGGGGTGGGGAAGGCCGTTGGCCGTCGGAGGTCCCTCGTAGAAGACGAAGGTCGGCCCGCCGCGGCGCGCGTCGAGGCTCTTCTCGTAGATCGAGTGCTCGTCCCAGAACGCGAGGGTTTCCTTCTCGGTGGCTGGAAAGTCGAGCTGTCGGGGGACCTCGCGAAACATGATCGATCTCTCTGAGACTTGGGGTTGCGACATCGCATCGTCGCCCCGCATCCCGGGGCGAGCCGCACACTATACCGAACACCTTCGAAAGAAGAACCGAGGAGACCCCCGTCCACGGAGGGCTCCTCGGTCGAAGTCGCGTCGAATGCGCAGGCGGTCCAGGACCGCGCGCCATCAGTCGATCGGCGTGTAGGTCCCGCCGTTGTCGCCGGCGAGCTTCTTCAGGAAGTCGATGACCTCCGGAGGGAGCCCCGCTCCCCCCTGACCCTGAGCCGGCTCGTTGGGCGGGAGCTTCCCTGGACCCTCGAACCCGAACGTGAAGATCTTCACCTTGCGGATCTTGTTCATGCGCGCGACGTCTTGCAGGATCTGCTGGGTCAGCGCCCGGAAGTCCTGCTGATTGCGCTTCGCCGGGGCACCATCCGTCAACAGCATGATCGTGTCGATCTGCTTGTTCTTGAAGGCGCGCTGCATCGCCTCATCAGTGTGTGTCAGCCCCTGTGCCTGCAGGGCGCTCGCCCACTTGGTCGCCTGCTTCTTGTTCCCGGCCGCCGCCGGAACGATCTGGATGACATCGCCCTTGGGTTTCTCGGGGAACTTGAGCTGACGATCGCTGTAGGCGAGCACGCCGAACTTGCTGGACTTCTTGAGTCCGTTGATCGCTTTGATCAGCTGGCCCTTCGCGCGCTCCATACGGACGCGCTCCCGCCAACCGGCCTCCGAGCCCCCTTCACCCTTCGCGGGATCCCAGAGCCGCATCGATCCGGACATGTCGATGATGAACATCACGTTGGACGAGAGGATCTCGACGCCGAAGAACTCCGGACTGTCGTTGTCCCGCTTGCGCTTGCGGACACTGGTCTTCTTGTCCTCGTTGTCCTTCCAGACTTCCTTGGGATCGAGGGAGTCCTTGTTGATCTCCCAGAAGTTCTTCCAGTCCTCGACCGAGTCGAACTCCTGCGCCGTCAGCTCCCAGAGGGCGTCCTCGATCTCGTTGACGATGAAGCGGTGCTTCTTCGGGTCGAGCTCCTCGAGACGCTGGATCATCTTGGGTATGGCACGCTTCGACTTGAGCTTCACCGCCGCGGAGAGTGCGTTCCGGACGGTGACCGAGGCGGTGCCGTCGAGCCCGGCGAGGATCCACCCTTCGGCCTTCTCGCTCGGCTCGTCCTCCGCGAACCGGAAGATGCACGAGCAACCGATCGGGTCGCGGTCCTTGCGCTTGTCGATGTAGTCGAGGAACACGGGATCGAGCTTGTCGGTTCCGAACGAGCGGAACGCACCCATGATGTCGTCGAGGACATCCTCGGCCGGGATGAACGGCAGCGCGTCGAGAAGATCCTCGGCGTCCGACGCCTCCCCCTCCTCGACGATCTTCCCGATGATCGCGCGGACCGCGTCGACATCGCCCGCGGCACCCGCCGCCGCCAGCCGCTTACCCCACTTGCCGATCGCCTCGGCGGTCGGCTCCGGCAACGACCATAGCGCGCCGCCAAGGGCCAGGAGTCCGATGACGAGAGCCGTGCGAAATCGCATGTTGTCTCCTTGAAACGTCTCTGAGGGATCCGCTGCGCACCCCATGTCCGTGAAGCGTTCGCTCCGACGGATCCGCCTCGCGCAGACGGGTCGAGGGGGGAGCGATACGGTTGCTCGACGCAGGTGTTGGAACGCCGTCGAGTCGGTGATACCGCCGGGTCTTCGGCCCCGTCCGCGGCAATGGTCTTCCCGATCGAGACCCGCTGGCACTCCGGCGTCGGCGCCAGCTCGAGTCGCTCGTCGCCCGCCCCCCGATCAGAACCGAGGTGCGGGCCGCGCCCCGGGTTCCCACACCCACCTCGACGCGGATCCCGAGTGTAACGTCAACCGACGATTCGGTGAACGGGAGTCGGCGCGGCCTCCGCGATCAGGTCGATCGCGGCCTCGACCCAACCTCGCCGTCGATCCCCGTCCGGTCGAACCCCCAACGGAGCTCCCAGCCTCCCCGGCCGAACCTCGAGCACTCGGGGCGGCAGCGCGAGCTCGGCCAGACTCCGCTGGACGACGAAGACACAGGTCGCCACCCCCACCTCCTCGAACGCGCGGGCCGCGAGACTCGCGGTCAGATGGCACGTCTGTCAGCAGGGCGTGAGGAGCGCCGCGTCGACCTCGGCACGACGCAGCTCGGACGCGACGCAGGCCGCTCCGGCCCGGAACTCGTCGAGCCGGGTCACGAACCCCATGAAACTCGCGACACGGTCGTGGAGCCCCCGGAGGCGACCCGCGATGACCAGACCCTCGAGAATCCGTCGCGGGAGCGCCGTCTCCCAGTCCGACGTCACGAGGCCGTGGTCGTAGTGGGGATGTGAGATCGCGAGCTCCGCCGGGGTGGCGATCCAGGGAAACTCCCGCCACGAGGAATCGCCCGTCTCGGATGCGACGTCGAACGGCACGTCGGTCCGGAGGTGGACACCGCAGCTGGTGACCAGGACGAGTCGCTCCGGCTTCGCCACCCCGGCGCTCGGGATCGGTTCCATCGGCGCGATCTGTCGCATCAGCTTGCGCAGGTAACCCCGCGCGACGAATTCCGGCCAAGCCATACGTCGACTCCGAACGAACCGATCTCGATCTCTTGGGGTCGACGCCGCGCGATCCCACCCGCCGTGTCCGGTGGTGGTCAACGCACCTTGAGGACGATCACGATCAAGATGGGCGTCA
>JAGQRC010000453.1 GCA_020425835.1 Planctomycetota bacterium
GTCGAGGAGATCGATCTCGTCGACGCCGGCAGCAATCTCGGTTGGCCGATCTGCGATGGCGGGTGTGGGCTCCCGCAGTACCGCGATCCGCTCTTCAGCTACCCGCACACGGTCATCGGTGGCGCGGTGGTCGGCGGCGCGGTCTACCGAGGAACGGAGTTCCCGTCCGAGTTCCAGGGGAGCTACTTCTACGGCGACTTCACGAACGGCTGGATTCGTCGATTGACGCTGAGCGCCGGTGGTGTCGTCACCGGAGACTTCCCGTTCGAGTCCACCGCGGGGAACTTGATCTTCCTGCGCGACGCTCCGGACGGGGCGCTCTACTACATCACCTACGAGAACTCCTCGGTGCACGCCACCGCGCATCTCGGCGCGGTGCGACGCATCGTCTACACCGCAGGGGCCTCGCCGCCCCAGATCATCGACCATTCGGCGAACCCCGCCGCGGGTCCGGGTCCCCTCACCGTGCAGTTCGATGCCACCGCCAGTGATGCGGACGGCGACGCGTTGTCGTTCCACTGGATCTTCGGCGATGGCGCCTCGGCCGTCGGGCCGGCTCCCGTTCACACCTACACCGTGCCCGGGATCTACAACGCCCACGTGATCGTGACCGATGGGCTGCTGACCGCCGTGTCCGAGTCGATCCCCATCCAAGTGGGGGCGCCCCCGAGCGTCGCGATCGTCGCGCCGGTCGATGGGAGCACGTTCCGCGCGGGGGATCGCATCGTGTTCGGCGGGTACGGTTGGGACAGTGATGGCCCGATGTCCGGGAGCGACGTCACCTGGTCGGTCATCTTCTGGCACGACGAGCACACGCACCCCGGCCCGGTCTTCGCGGGCACCGCGAGCGACGCCTTCGAGATCCCGACGAGTGGCCACGAGTTCCACGACGAGACCTACTACGAGATCGTGATGACGGCGACCGACGCCGACGGCTTGGAGGCGAGCGCGTCGGTCCAGATCTTCCCGGAGAAGGTCGATCTCGTCATCGACACGGTTCCTTCCGGTCTCGACGTCCTGATCGACAGCCAGCCCCATCCGACACCGCTCGTCTACGACACGCTGATCGGTTTCCGACACGAGTTCGGGGCGCGCTCCTCGCTGTGCGCGGGGTCGTCGGGGTACCAGTTCGGGTCCTGGTCGAACGGCGGATCGTTGATCCAGCCGATCATCGTGCCCGAGGTCGGGACCTCCTATGTCGCGACCTACCTCCCCACCTCGGAGTGCGGGAACCGGATCGAAGCGGGTCTCCTCGCGCTGTACGACTTCGGGGCGGGGACCGGATCGACGGTGTTCGATGTCTCGGGCGTCGGAGCTCCGCTCGACCTCACGATCGCCGACCCCGCGGCGGTCAGCTGGCTCGAGACCGGACTCTCCATCGACTCGCCCACCACGATCGCCTCGGTGGGGCCCGCCAGCAAGTTGCTCGCGCTGCAGGCGACGGGGGAGCTCACGCTCGAGGTCTGGGCCCGCAGCGATGACGTCACCCAGTTCGGACCGGCGCGCATCGCCTTCTTCTCGGTGAACGGCTTCCCGGCCGGCGGCAACTTCGGCCTCGGCCAGTCCACCAGCCGGTGGAGCGCGCGCTTGCGCACCACGACGACATCGGTCTACGGCACGCCCTCGCTCGACTCCCCGACGGGAGCGGTCGACACCGGGCTCCACCAGATCGTGTTCACGCGATCGGTGTCGGGGGTCACCTCGATGTACATCGATAGCGTGCTGGCCGCGCAGGGCTTCGCCGGGGGGACCCTCGGCAACTGGGACGCGTCGGCGAAGTTCGTCCTCGGCAACGAGCCCACCGGTGATCGTCCGTGGCTCGGCGATCTCCGGCTCGTCGCCGTCTACGATCGGGCGCTCGACCCGACCGAAGTGGAGCAGAACTACCTCGATGGCACTGGGCTCCTGATCGGGCCTCCGGTCCTCCAGATCGACGCCGAGGATCAGCAGGTCTTCGCCGGAGATGCGGCGACGTTCCGGGTCGTCCTCGAGGACGTGGTCGGGCTCGAGTACCAGTGGCAGCAGGGCGGGGTCGACATCGTGGGCGCGCAGTCCGCGACCTACACGACTCCGGCGACCCTGGCCACCGACGATGGACAACAGTTCCGATGCATCATCTCCAACGCGCTGGGCACGGTGGTGAGTCGCACCGCGTTGCTGAACGTCGACCCGGATCGCGCCCCGATCGCGGTCGATGACGTCTTCGCGGTCGGAGGCGT
Organism: Planctomycetota bacterium; assembly: GCA_020425835.1. The sequence goes on from JAGQRC010000453.1 coordinate 2,220, forward strand.
CGGCGACACGCTGTCGATCGACGCGAGCGAGGGGCTCCTCTCCAACGACGACGATCCCGACGGCGACCCGCTGACGCTGAGCATCGTGTCGGGCCCGACGCGAGGCACGCTCGATCTGTCGCCGGATGGCTCCTTCACCTACGAGCGAACCGTCGCGGACTTCCAGCCGGAGGTCATCGTCTACGAGATCTCCGACGGAGATCGCTCGGACTCGGCGGTGCTGGTGATCTCCGTCGACATCCCGTTCGTCGGGATCCCCCCGACGATCATCGTCCACCCGACGGACCAGAACGTCGAAGAGGGTGCCACCGCGAGCTTCTCGGTCGCGGCCAACGGCACGCCGCTCCTCGTCCACCAGTGGCAGACGTGGCAGGGGAGCTGGGTCGATGTTCCCGGCGCCACGACCGCGGTCCTCACGCTGTCCGCGGTGGTTCTCGCGGACGACGCGAGCCGGTTCCGCTGCATCGTGAGCAACGATTACGGTGAGGAGACGAGCGGTGAGGCGACGCTGACGGTGACGGTCCCGGTGAACGATGCCCCCGTGGCGCAACCCGACGTCTACGACGTCCCGCTCTCCGGATCGTTGGTGGTCTCGGCCGCGTTCGGGGTGCTCTCGAACGACTTCGATCCGGACGGCGATCTGTTGACCGCCGAGCTCATCACCGCGACCGCGCACGGCACGATCGACCTCGCCCCCGACGGTGGGTTCGTCTACGAGGCCGATGCGAGCGGCGCCCCGTTCGACACCTTCGAGTACCGCGCCCACGACGGCGAGCTCTCCAGCGCGATCACCCTGGTCACGTTGACTCGGGCGACGCCGATCCAGGCGCGGGCGCGTTGGCGCTTCGACGATGCCGCCGGCACCGTCGCGGTCGATGCCTCCGGCTTCGGCCACGACGGAACGCTCGTCGGAGGGGCGACGTGGACGGCGGGGATCAGCGGCGGAGCCGTGCAGCTCGACGGGATCGACGACCGCGTGCGCGCCCCGTCGCCGCCGTTCGAGATGCAAGCGTGGACCGGACTCACCGTCGGCGCCTGGGTGCGCAACGACGTCGGGTCGGGAGCGGGCTCGGATGACATCGTCACTTGGTGGCGTTGGAACAAGTACCCCTGCACCGACTGCTCGTTCCTCCTCGCCCACCACTCGAACGATCAGTACTTCTTCCAGATCTGGGGGAAGGGAGAGGTCACGGGCGGTTCCGTGGACTCCGCGTGGCATCACGTCGTGGCGACCTACGACGGCACGGCGATGCGACTCTACGTCGACGCGGTCGCCGTCGCGACGCTCGGCGGACTCTCGGGGCCGCTGCCGTTCTCGAGCGCCGATCTCCTGATCGGCGGACAGGGCAACGGCACGAACTACTTCGACGGCGCGATCGACGACGCGCGGATCTACGATGTCGCGCTGACGTCGGGAGAGATCGCCGCGTGGATGAGCGAATCGTTCGACGCTTCGCCGCCGTCGGCGCCGAGCGGTCTCACGATCGGTTCGGTGACCGAGAGCTCGATCCAGATCAGCTGGTCGCCCGCGTCGGATCCGGAGTCCGGGATCGCGTCGTACGAGATCTCGCGCGACGGATCGGCGGTCGGTTCGTCGACCGGGGTCGGCTACGTGGACACGGGGCTGGAACCAGGATCGACGCACGACTACCAGGTGCGCGCGATCAACGGAGCGGGGCTCGTGTCGTTCCCCTCGGAGACGATCCAGGCGACCACGACCAGCGACACCGTCGCGCCCGTGCTCCTCGGGGTCTCCGCGTCACTCACCTCGCTCGTCGTCTCGTTCGACGAGCCGCTCGATCCGATCCTGGCCGAGGATCCTTCGCGCTACACCGTCGACGGGGGCGTCGCAGTACTCGCCGCGACGCTCGGGATGGACGAGGTCACCGTCGTGTTGGCGACGACGCCCCACACTGCCGGCGTGCCCTACACGCTGACGGTCGATGGCATCGCGGACCTCGCCGGCAACCTCCTCTC
>JAGQRC010000454.1 GCA_020425835.1 Planctomycetota bacterium
GATCGACCGGCTCAACCTTCCGGATGGTCCGCTCGCGGTCGAGGCGCGCAAGCGCGGTCTCGACGGCGCCCTCCGTCTCCGCCAGGTCTACGACCAGACCGTCTACATCGACGATGCGCTCGAGCTCGTGCAGTCGAACATCTGGGTCGGCGGTGCGCTCGCGATCCTCGTGCTGATCCTCTTCCTGCGCTCGTTGATCAGCGCCGGCATCATCGCGCTCGCCATTCCGATCTCGGTGATGGGTGCGATCGTCGCCATGGTCGCGCTCGGCCGGAACATCAACGTGATCAGCCTCGCCGGGATGGCCTTCGCGGTGGGCATGGTCGTCGACAACGCGATCGTCGTGCTCGAGAACATCTACCGCCATCTCGAGATGGGCAAGCCGCCGATGAAGGCGGCGCGCGATGGATCCCTCGAGGTCTGGGGAGCCGTGCTCGCGGCGACCCTGACCACGGTCGTCGTGTTCGTCCCGATCCTGTTGATCGAGGACGAAGCGGGGCAGCTGTTCCGCGACATCGCGCTCGCGATCTGCGCGGCGGTGAGCCTCAGCCTGCTGGTCTCGGTCACGGTGATCCCGGCATGCGCCGGCCGACTGCTGCGATCGAAGCGATACCGGGAGACGCATCCCTCCGTCTGGAGGTCGATCTTCGACACCGTGGCGTCGCCGCTGGCGTGGGTTCCCGGGACGCTCGGCAATCTGACCTACGCGATCTGCGGGAGCTGGCTGTTCCGGATCCTCGGAGTGGTCGTGCTGACTGCGGTCTCGGTCATCGGCACCAGCGTTCTGATCCCTCCGACCGACTACCTCCCGACCGGCAACCGGAACCTGGTCTTCGGAATGCTCATTCCGCCGGCCGGCTACAGCCTGGAGCAGCAGGGCGACATCGCGGGTCGGATCGAGGAGACGGTGAGCCCCTTCTTCGACGCGGGCCGCAACCCGATCGACTCCGCGGAGTACGAAGAGGCCAAGGTCGACCTTCCCGAGATCCCGGTCATGAACCCGATGACGGGTCAGTCGATGGGGGACGTCACGCCTCCCCCGCTCGAGAACTACTTCATCGTCTCGATCGAGGGGATGATGTTCCACGGCGGGATCGCGACCGAGCCGCAGCGGGTGGCCGACCTGAAGACGCTGTTCCAGTTCGCCACCCGCCCGCAGGTCGTTCCCGGCGTCTTCGCGTTCGCCTTCCAGGTGCCGCTGTTCCGACTCGGAGGGCGAACAGGGTCGGCGGTGAAGATCAACTTCTCGGGCGCCGATCTCGACGCGGTGACCCGCGCCGCGGGCGCGTTCTTCATGGCGCTGATGGGCACGTACGGACCGGGGACCGTGCAGCCGAACCCGAGCAACTTCAACGTGCCCGGGCCGGAGCTGCGGGTGCTCCCGAATCGCATCCGACTCGCGCAGGCGGGGCTCACTCCCGACGACGTGGGGCTCGCCGTCCAAGCGCGGGGTGACGGCGCGATCATCGGCGAGTACCGCATCGGCAGCGACACCATCGATCTCAAGCTGATCGCCGCCGACAGTGTCGGACAGCAGTTCATCGGCAACATGGGCGACCTGCCGCTCGCCACGCCGGACGGTCGAGTCGTGCCGCTCGAGAGCGTCGCTCAGCTCGCGTCGGTCGCGGTGCCGCAGCAGATCAACCGCGTCGGCCGACAGCGCGCAGTCACCCTGGAGTTCACGGCGCCGGAAGGGCTCGCGCTCGAGGAGGCGGTGCGCACGATCGACAAGATGATCGAGCAGCAGCGCGCGACCGGGGCGATCCCGGAGTCGGTCGAGACGAGCTACACCGGATCGGCGAGCAAGCTCGCCTCGGTCCAGCGGGCGATGTTCGGGGACGGGACCTGGATGGGCCTCCTGAACAGCTCGATGGTGCAGGCGCTCCTCGTCGTCTACCTGTTGATGTGCGTTCTCTTCCAGAGCTTCATGCGGCCGCTGGTCATCATGTTCAGCGTGCCGCTCGCAACGTTCGGAGGCTTCCTCGCGCTGCGACTCGTGCACGATGCGAGCGCGGCCGATCCGTACATGCCCACGCAGAACCTCGACATCCTGACCATGCTCGGTTTCCTGATCCTGGTCGGCGTCGTGGTCAACAACGCGATCCTGATCGTCCACCAGTCGCTCAACTTCATGCGCGGGGCGGCGGACGAGGGTTCGGAAGAGCCGATGGAGCCGCGACGCGCCATCGCGGAAGCGGTTCGCACTCGCGTCCGTCCGATCTTCATGAGTACGTTGACGTCGGTGGGTGGCATGGCGCCGCTCGTGTTCGCGCCCGGGTCGGGCTCGGAGCTCTACCGCGGTCTGGGCAGCGTGGTGATCGGGGGCCTGATCGTGTCGACGATCTTCACCCTGCTCCTGGTTCCGCTGTTGTTCAGCCTCGTCACCGACGCGCAAGCGCTGCTCGCCCGCTGGTGGGGACGCGAGGACACCGTGGTCGCTGGACTCGGCGGGACGACCGCAGCGCTCCTCCTGGCGGCGAGTTTGGCGGTGGCCCTGTCCGGCTGCAGCTTCGGCGAGTCGCGCGATCCGAGTCACACGGACCGCTGGCTCCGCGAGACCGTGGAGGACACGCTCGGCAACGAGCTGCGCGGAGAGCCGCGACGCTGGAAGCCGGCGCCACGGGATGAGGAGCTCCTCGAAGCGGTCGCCTCCCGGCGCGACGAGCTCGAGAACATGGGCGGGCCGAGCTCGTACGCGGCCCCCACCACCTTCGAGGGCACGGATCTGACCGGCGAGAAGCCCTCGGTCGTGGAGATCAATCGCGCCGGCGCGATCTTCGAAGCGCTCCGCAACAACCTCGATCTCGAGACGGGTCGTCTCGATCGTCAGATCGCCGAGCACGGCTTGGTCATCGCCGAAGCGGAGTTCGACCCGCTCCTGTTCGCCAATTTCGACTTCACGAAGATCGACGAACCGCGCGCGGTGCCGGTCCTCAACGGCGTCGCGCTCGGAACGGGAGTGACGGCGAACGAGACGGAGTCGATCGAGGCGGGCGTGCGGCTGCGCTCCAACGAATGGGGAGGAACCGCGACCCTCTCCGGGTACCTCGATCGCTACGAGAACGACGTGCCCGGAGGATTCACGCTCCGCCCCGACCCGAGCTACAACGCGCGGATCGGCCTCGAGCTCCGCCAGCCGCTGTGGCGCGGCTTCGGTTCCGATGCGACGCGCGCGCAGATCCGCCTGGCGAAGAACGAGCGCGACCGGGCACGGGAGAACTTCTACCTCGATGTCGTGACGCTGGTGTCCGAGGTGGAGAACGCCTACTGGGACCTCGTGCTGGCGCACCGAACCCTGGCGATCCGCGAGCGATTGCTCGAACGCGGTGAAGCGGTCCGCGACGTCTTGCAGTTGCGTCTCGAGCGCGATGCCGATCGGGCGCAGTTCGCCGATGCACTCGCGGTCGTGGAGACGCGGCGCGCCGATCGACTGCGCGCTCAGGTCCTGGTGCAAAGGGCGACGGACCGACTCAAGTTCTGGATGAACCACCGAGAGCATCCCCTCCAAGGCGAGACGGTGTTGATCCCAGTGGAAACGTTGGAGGTGGAACCGCGGGGGTACGACCTGATCGAGTCGATCCGTTCGGCGCTCGATCGTCGCCCCGAGGTGCGTCTCTCGATCGCGGCGATCGAAGATGGCGAGGTCCGTAAGGAGCTCGCGCAGAGCTTGGTCGGACCCCGCCTCGACCTGACGGCCGGGATCTCCTACCGCGGACTCGACGACCGCTGGTACGACGCCATCGGCCAGTTGGAGCCCGATGACTTCGTCAGCTACGCCGTCGGCTTGATGTTCGAGCTCCCGTTCGGCAACCGTGCCGCGGAAGCGGAGCTCGACCGCCGCAGCCTCGAGCTCCGTCGCTCGGTCACCGACGCTCGCCGCATCGTCCGCGACGTCATCCTCGACGTGAAGGACTCGCTGCGAGGAATGAAGGAGAGCGCGGACCTGATCGCCGCTTCGCGCGACGCTCGCCTCGCGCAGACCGAGAACCTCCGCGCCCTCCTCGCCGAGAAGCAGACCCGCAGCGCCTTGACCCCGGAGTTCCTCGATCTCGAGTTCTCCCGCCAGGAGCGCCTCGCCCTCGCGGAGATCGCGGAGGTCATCGCGCTGACCGAGTACCGCAAGGCGGTCGCGAACGTGGAGCGCGCCCTCGCCGTCGGTGTCCGAGGACGACTCGCCGAAGAGTATCTCGA
>JAGQRC010000455.1 GCA_020425835.1 Planctomycetota bacterium
GACCAGAAGAGCACGATCGACGGGATGCTCGAGACGTACGGCGATGATCCACCGGCCGTCGACTCCCGCTACGGACTCGCCGCGCAACGCGACGGGGACCGGGGGCGCGCGAAGAAGCTCGAGGGCAAGCCGCTGCCCGTCACCGTGTTCGAGAAAGCGAGTGGGGGCAAGCTCGATGTCGCCGCGTTCCGAGGCGACAAGGCGGTGTTGCTCATCGTCCTTCGCGGGTACGCCAGCCGCGTCTGCGTCTACTGTTTCGAGCAGATGATCGCCTACAAGCGCAGTGAGCTCCTCGAACGTTGGCGCGGCCAGGTCGAGATCCTGGTCGTCTATCCGGGACCGCGGGAGGGGCTCGACGCGTTTCGCCGTCAGTTCGAGAAGGAGCCGGACTTCGCGCTGCCGGACTTCCCCGTGCTCTACGATCCGAACCTGGCGCTGACGAAAGCGCTCGACATCGTCGACGAGCAGGCGATCCCCACGACGTTGATCATCGATCGCGACGGTGTCGTCCGGTTCGCCTACGTCGGCGAGTCGATCGAGGACCGACCGTCGTCCAAGCTCCTCGACCGCCAGCTGCAGCGGCACGTGGAGAAGCGCTGATGGGTTGCCCCTCACGGAGGAGCGAATGACTTCGGGCTCGGAGTTCGAGGAGACCCGGCGCGATCTGCCCGACGAGCCGCCGGTGGGCGCGGGATCCCCTCCATCGCCGCCCCCGGACGGTGCGCCCGCCATTCCCGACATCACGATCACCGCCGAGATCGGTCGCGGTGGCATGGGGGTGGTCTACCGAGGACGACAGGAGTACCTCGGCCGGGATGTCGCGGTGAAGGTGCTCTCGTCTCGTGCGCAGGACTCCGACTGGGCCGCCCGGTTCCGTCGCGAGGCGAAGATCCTCGCCGGACTGTCGCACCCGAACATCGTTTCGTGCTACTCCGCGGGGATCCTGCCCGACGGCTGTTCGTACCTCGTCATGGAGTTCATCGACGGGCCGAACCTGCGGCAGTGGCTCGACAAGTCGGGTCCCGCCGAGCCGCGCTTGGCGTTGACCATCGTCCGTCGCGTCGCCGAAGCGCTCGCTCACGGGCATCGCTCGCAGATCATCCATCGCGACGTCAAGCCGGAGAACGTGTTGCTCGCCCGACGCCCGGATGCGCCGGCCGGCTCGATCTTCCCCTACGAGGTCAAGCTCGCGGACCTCGGACTGGCGCGCTCCACGGATGTCGACGAAGTCTCGATGCACATCACGTCGAGCCAGCAGGTGCTCGGCACGCCGACGACCATGGCGCCGGAGCAGTTCGAGGACTCGATGGCGATCGACCATCGCGCCGACATCTACGGCCTCGGGTGCGTGCTGTACCACTCGCTCACGGGGCAGTTCGCCTACAGTGGTCGGTCCTTCGCGGCCATCTTCGCGAAGAAGCAGGCTCCGAAGGGCCCCGATCCCCGAGAGCTCGATCCGGAGATCCCGGCGCCGGTCGCGACGCTGGTGACGGAGATGCTCGCTCGCGATCCGTCCGATCGTCCGTCGACCTACTCGGAGTTGATCACGCGCATCGACACGATCGACTCGGGCTTCGCGGACCAGACGTTGGTCGCGCCGCGACTGGTCATGTCGGGGGAGCACGACGGCCAGACCATGGTCTTCGAACCGTCGCCACCCCCGATCGCGCGGCGCGGGACGCTGTTCGCCGCGATCGCCGTCGTCGCGGCCATCGTCGTGGGTCTGATCCTCTGGTCGCCGTGGAACGGGCCCGACTATCGGGTCGACGGGCCGCAGCGGACACGTGAAGGTGAGAGCATCCACTTCCGCTTCAACGGGCTCGTCGACGGGGAGTCGGTCGTGTGGGAGTTGAAGTCGGGGGAGGGGGCCCCACCGATCGCGCTCGAGACGGAGTCCGGTACCGTCCTGCCCATGACGCTTCCGGACTGGGATCGGCCCTACGCGTTCGAGCTCGCCTGGGCGGTCCGGGACTCGGACGGGAACGAAGTGGCCCACGGGCTTCGCCCGGTCGAGGTCGAGGCGACCAATCGCGCCCCGACGCTCCGAGTCGACGAGGCCGAGGTGACCGCGCGTGCCGGCGAACCGATCGAGGTCGTCGCCGTTCCGGATGACGACGGACCGGTGAACGAGCTCGATCTCGAGTGGAACGAGCCGACGAATCTCCGACTCGAGGCCGACGGCTTGGCCGTGCGGTTCACCCCGCCGGCTCGCGACAAGAGCTACGAGGTGGAGCTCTCGGTCTCGGCGGTCGATCGTGAAGGAGCGCGGAGCGAGCCGCGCGAGATCCGCGTTCGCGTGATCGCGCCTCCCCGCATCGAGATCGTCGATCCGGTCATGCGAACCAACGAGGAGAAGGGTGGAAAGCTGGTCGCTCGTATCGACCAAGGCATCGACGCGGAACGTCGGATCCGTTGGTCGAGCGACCAGCCCGCGATCGTGTTCACGAGTCCGTCGTCCGAGGAGACACGATTCGAGGTTCAACGGATGGTCGCGTCGAGCCCGGTCGTCGCCACGATCCGGGTCGAGGTTCGCGATACGGGCTTCGAGCCGGTCGTCGAGTCGTACGAGCTCACTCTCGTTCCCGACGATCGATACCGTGCCCTGGATCCCGACGCGCCGGCGCTCCCGCTCCTCGGCGTCGACACCGAGCAGTACCAGAGCCTCTGGTCCGAGGATGGTGATCTGTCGTTCGACTATCAGGTCTCCCACCTGGTCGCGACCAGCGGGGACGCCGAGTCGCACTGCCGCGCGACCCGATCGCTCTTCCGAGGGAACTGGATCCTGTCCGGAGAGCTCGATGACCTCCGAACGATGGCGAGGTGTCACGGGCTGCAGGTGGTCGAGCTGAACTTGACGCACGACGACCGTCGGATCCGGCTCGAAGTGGAGTCGCGGGGCAAGGGGAAGGAACGGACGCGGAAGTTGCGCCTTCTCGATGTCGGATCCGACCTCGGGGCGCGGGCGGAGCTCGCGGCACGCGATCTCGCGCAGAATGCGCTCGTCGCGTTCCGGTTCGAGGTTCGGGATGACGCATTGACGATCTCGTATCGGGAGACGCGACTGGACTACGACGACGATGGCCAGGAGATCGTCCACGCGGGGGAGTGGACCGGGCTCCCGTCCGTCGATCTCCGGGAGTGGCGGGGTCGTGCGCTCCCGTGGCTCACCCTCTGTCTCGACGGGTACGGCGCGTCGAACTTCGGCGCCCTCGAGATTCGCGGAACTCGGTAGGCCGATGGACCACCGCCTCGACCCGACACCGAACTCGGTCCACGGGCGCTTCTCCAGCACGCTCGAACCCGCGGTCACGATCGGTTCCGGCGACCGGATCATCGCGAGCACCGTCGACGTGACCTGGGGGATCGAGCAGCACGGCGCGCCGGGGACCGTCCGCCGGCGCTTCGAGCCGCGCGACCCGGAGCGCGACGCCGGTGGTCCTGCGATGGTCGGACCCGTCGCGGTGCGCGGCGCGCGACCCGGAATGACCCTCGAAGTCATCATGGAGGAGATCGTTCCCACGACGTGGGGTTGGACGTGCGCGGGACCGGGTCCGTTCAATGGCGAGCTCAACCGAGAGATCGGTGTCGAAGACGAGCATTGGACGCTGATCCGCTGGACGATCGATGTGGCGGCGGGGATCGCGACGAACGAGCAAGGCGATCGAGTCGCGCTCGCGCCATTCCTCGGGACCATCGGACTCTGCCCGAGAGGCGTCGCCGACGACGGCACCCCGTGGCACTGTGGTTGGACCCCGAGGAACACCGGCGGCAACATGGACTGTTCCCTGCTGCGGGCCGGAGCATCGCTGTTCCTGCCGATCGAGGTCGACGGCGGGTTGCTGTCGTTCGGGGATGGTCACGCGGTCCAAGCCGACGGTGAATCGAGCGGGACGGCGATCGAGTGCCCCATGGACCGTGTCGCGCTCCGTTGCGTCCTGCACGAGGACCAACGCGTCGCCACGCCTCGCGTGCAGGTCGACGGGGTTCGTGCGACGCTCGGCTTCGCGGAGACCCTCGATCGAGCGGCGTATCGCGCGCTCGGCGCGATGCTCGACTGGCGCGAAGAGCTCAGCGGGCGCCCGCGCGCGGAGTTGCTCGCGCTCTCCAGCCTGGACGTCGACCTGCGCGTCACCCAGTGGGTCAATCCACTGCGCGGGGTGCACGCGGTGTGGACGGAAGGCAG
>JAGQRC010000456.1 GCA_020425835.1 Planctomycetota bacterium
GCAGCAACGGCTTCCGCGGGGGAAGGTCGTACGAGAAGCCGAAGAGCTCGGCGGGGGATCGTTCATCGATCCCGAACCAGCTCTCCTGTCCGGCGTGGAACTTCTCGCGGAACTCGAAGTTCTCGTAAGCGATGCCACCGGGGAGGGACACCTTCGATCGCCAGTAGGTGCGTCGACCGTTGACGCGGCAGACGATGGAGTCGTCGAACTCACCCTTGCGCTTCAGCCAGTACTGCGTGCGCCAGCCGACGGGGCAGCGCCACCCCCCGTCGGCGAACGGCCACGCCTCGCGCGCGTCGAACTCATCGGGCGTCACCGCGAGAACGACCTCGCCCCGCTTCGTTCGGTGGAGCGTGTCGAGCGGGTAGGCCGACTTCTCGATGAACCGGTCACCGTTGTACCCTCGATAGATGTCGAGTGACGAAACGGGCCCCTTCTCGAGCCAGAGCGATCGAACTCGCGCCATGTTGCCCATCGTCGCACTCAGCGTGAGCTCGTCGATCGGTGCGCTGCCGTCGGCGGCGAAGGTTCGGAAGCAGACGCGGCTCGGTTCCTTCTCGAAGAGCGACACTTCGACGATGGCGCGCGCGCCGTTGGCGAACGGATCGACGTGGATCGCGAAGCTGAGGACACGTCCCGCCTTGGTGTTGCGGACGACGCCGCGAACCGCGCGGTCATCGTCACGGGGCTTCTGGTCGGCTCGATTCGAGAGCCGGAATCGCTTCCCGGGCTCTCCGTCTTCGCTCCGTTCGAGCTCCGACAGACCGCGAGACTTTCCGACGAGCGGCTCCACGGAGACGAAGTTGATGAGCTGCGGCTTCCCATCCACCAGCAGCCCCAACCGGATCAGACCGCGCGGACCGACACGATCGAGTGAGTCGTGGAAGTCGGGGAACACCCCGACCACGATGCCGCCCTCGATGCCCCAGATCCGGGGATCGTCCGGCTTCTCCGGGCGGACGAACTGTGCCGCGAGTTGCCGAGTCCCGAGGAGCACGACGAGCGTCACGAGCCAACGCGAGACTCCCCGGCTCTGCGCGTGTCGGTCCGAGATCATGCGGGGCTCAATGATCGTGGTCGTGCTCGAGCTCGGGGTTGTAGGCCTTGCCATCGATCGACAGCGAAAGGCGTCCCTCCAGCGGGTCGCTCTTGAGCGCGTCGTGCATCGCCTCGAACTCGGAGGCTTTCCCGCCCGCGCCACCGACCGCCGTCGTCGCGATGACCTGAGGACCGGAGTCCGTCGTGAGCTTGATCGTCGGCGGATCGATCGAGAGCGCCTTCTTCCCGTCCGAACCCGTGACGTAGAGCAAGACCTTACCCGCCGCGACATCGTGGACCAGCTCGACGTGCGCCACTTCGTGACCCACCTCCAGCAGCGTCCCCCCGTGTTGGGGGTCGGGGTGAGCGTGCTCGTGTTCGTGATCGTGGGAGTCGGACTTGTCGCACGAGACGACCCACACCAGAACCACTCCGAGCCAGCAGAGCGCGCGCAGCATCGATGACCTCCAAAGACTTCGATCCCGAGGGGAGGTCGCATGGTACCGTATCGACTCGCCCGCACCAGCGACGGCTCTACGTTTGGTCGACTCGCGCAGGAGGTGGATGATGAGGTGGGCCACCGCGGTCGTGTTGACGTCGATCGTCATCGTTCTCGTCGCGCGTTGTGTCTCGACGTCCGAGACCCCAGCGCCGCGCCCCGCGCATCCCGTTCGGATCACACACGAGGTTCCGGTCGACGACGAGTCGAGCCCTCCCGCCGTCACGGCCCCATCGGAGTCCACTTCGCCGGAGGAGGAGCCCGCCGGCGACCGAACGTGGGTCATCTCGGCCACGGTTGTCGACCGTGTCGATCGCGGGATCTCCGATCTCCGCGTCGAGGTCTGGCAAGTCGGCCTCAGGGACTCCATCCAGACGACAACGAATGGCGAGGGATCCTTCGAAGCGCGGGTTCGGCCCGACGCCGACATCCGGGTGGAGATCACCGGGGACGAGATCGAGCGATTCACGATCGTCGAACGGCCGGACTCGTTCCCGGAGCGAATCGAGGTGGTCCGGTTCGGTTGCATTCGCGTCGTCTTCCCGGATTCGGCTCTGGCCGCGATGAGTGAGGCCGACGTTCGCTTGGGGCCTCTCCTCATCGCGCGGCGAACCAAGCGTTGGAATGGTGGCATCGACTTCTCGGTCCCCGTCGGGCCCCATCGCGGGATGATCCGAGGTGGCCCGGCCGCACCCTCGTCGTTCGACCTCGATGTCGAGTTGGATCGACCGGCCATCGTGCGCTACCCCGCGAGTGACTCCACGTCGATCGTATCGGTCCGTGATGTCGACACCGGGTTCGCCGTGCCGCTCGCCCGAATCGAGATCCGCCGAGGCGATGCGAACGTGGTCAACGCGGTGGAATCCGATGCGACGGGTGAAGCGTTGATCTATGGCGATCTCGATCGGCAGGCAAGCCTCCGAGTTTTCGCCGATGGCTACATCGAGCGGACGATCCCCTGGCCGGACAGTCGAGCACGAGGACGACGGATCGAAGTGAGTCTCGTTCCGGGGCGGACCCTCGACGTGATCGTTCGGAGCGATGGATCTCCGCTGGCGGGCACCGTCGTCCGGCTGCAGGACGATCCCCCTGGGCACGGTTCCGGTTCGGTGCTCGACCTCCAGCCGTCACGACACGTGGCGAGCACGGATGACGCGGGACGCGCTCGTTTCGACACCGTCGAACCGGGCATTCAGCGAGTGTGTGTGTGCACTCGCGAAGGTTGGAGCATCGCCGAGCGACGAGTCGCGATCGTAGGACCTGGAACCGAGATCGAGATCGACCTGCAGACCATCTCCCTCGGAGGAACGGTGCGATGCGGTGATGATCCCGTCGTCGGAGGGAACATTTGCGTCGTCGCGGGCGGAACCGAGTATCCACTCGAGGTCTCGGACACGGGGGAGTTCGGTGGCAGCATTGCCGTCCTCGAGCCCGACTCCGCCGCTTGGTTCTACTATCCGCCCCCGCGGGATTCTTCCGAGTCGTGGTGTGTCGACCTGGGGGAGCGACCGATCGTGAGCCACGCGTTGCTCGATTTCGAGTACGACACTCACGAGGTCGAGGTGCGTGTCGAAGGAGCCCTTCTCGATGCCCCGGATGCCGTCGTGCGCGTCCGTAGCCTGACGAGCGGACGCCAGTTCGAGATGCCGGTCGATTCCGGGACGCGGACCGAGGACGGGGGCGATGGGATCCGACTCGTGGACCTTCCCGAGGGCCGCTACGAGATCGAGCTTGCCACGGGTGCCCGGTTCGCATCGCGAACCGTGGATGTCGACCGACCCATGACGATCACGCTGACTTCATCCCCGCGCCACCTGGTCACGCTCGGGAAGACCTCCGATGTCCTCCAAGTGCTGCGGTTGACGGAACGACTCGACGACCTCCCGCTGAGAACCGACACGCATGGATTCTTCTGGCCGGATGGCGAGACCGGCTGGGCCGTGGTCTGCGCGGCGGATCTCGCCCCGACGTTCGTCTTCGTGACTCCCGATGGGCATCGCGTCGATCCTGCGGAGCCCCGACCGCGGGCGACCCTGCTGGTGGACGTCGATCCGTCGAACCGAGACGCCACCTACTCCGTCCGGCCCTCGGGATGGAGCTATGGCCCGGAGTTCTTCTGGGATCGACATCGGAGTGGCCCCTATCCGCACGAACTCGGGCTCGCTCCCGGACGCTACCAGCTGCGATGGTTCCGAGGTGACATGCTCGTGCGCTCCCACGAGGTCGACCTCCAGGCCGGTGAGCTTCGGTTCATCTCGTACTGAGAACGCGAGCGGGGGGATCGACGAGGAAGCGGCGCGTCCGATCGCGAAAGTCGAGTGCGCGCGCGAACTTCGAACGTGTCTGTTACGGAGTGAAACGATCGGGGGCGGTGCAAACGCCAAGGGGGGCCACGGTGGCAACGAGTCCGAGAACCCCTCTGGAGCGAGGTGAACGATGCGCACAGCCCTGCCGATCGTCGTAGCATTCGTCCTGTTCGCCGGGACCGAGGTGCACGCACAACCGTATGCGGTGCCCATGGGCATACCGTTCCGAATCGACCCGTCGATCGGTGGCGACCGAGCCGGTTGGCACCTGAACATCCCCAATGGTCTCTGGGACTGGGGGGAGCAGGCCCTCGACATCGGTGGATCGAGCAACCTCG
>JAGQRC010000045.1 GCA_020425835.1 Planctomycetota bacterium
CCCAGAGCAACCCGGCGAGAGCGGGGATCACGATCGTCGCGTGGCGAGGGCGAGGCCGGGTGGCAGAGGCTCGGCCTGCCGGGTCGGTCGGTCGGGTTCGAGTGGACATGGCGGGTGCTTCCGAGATTGGCGATCCGCGGCAGTCTCGGGGACGAGGTGAGGGGAGTCAAGGAACGGGGCGGCGGGTGAGCCGATCGAGGATTCGCGTGAAGCCCGGAGGAATATCGGAACCGCGCGGGCGCGGATCGCCGACCCACCGTTGCGGACGCGGCCCGTTCATCCGACGCTCGATGATGAGGGGCGGTCCTCGAGACGCCCTGTTATCCTACGCGCCCGATTTCCCGTCCGATGGCCCCCGAACGCTCGAAGAGATCATGAGAGTCGCCCTGATCAACCACGCGCGGCTGACCCTCCCGGAGGGCGGTCGTCAGCTCAGCAGTATCTCCATCGGGATCTGGGTCTACGAGATGGCGACGCGCCTCGCCGATCGAGGCTGGGAGGTCACCGCCTACAGCTACCGTGGCGGTCGTTTCCGCAGCCGAGAGACCTCCCATCGAGGCGTCGACTTCGTCGATGTCCCGACGCGCTTCGACGATCTCTGGCATCGCTGGCTGGAGCGTTTCTGGCGCTGGTTCGGACGGACCCGTCGCCCGCGTCGACCGATGTTCGCCTCTCGGCTCTACTACCTCTTCTACGCCGTCCGCGTGGCCCTGGACATCCGCAAGCGGGGCTGCGACGTCGTGCACGTCACCAACTTCTCGCAGTGGGTGCCGATCATTCGCCTGTTCAACCCCGGCGTCGAGGTCGTGCTCCACATGCAGTGCGAGTGGGCGAGTCAGCTCGACCCCGAGGTGATGGAGCCGCGGCTCGCCGCGAGCCGTCGCATCACGGGCTGCAGTCACTACATCGCCGACAAGATCGCCGAACGTTATCCGCAGTTCGCCGACCGCTGTCTGGGGCTCCACAATGGCTGCAACCTCGAGCAGTTCCAGCCCGATCCCGAGCGCTCGCGCGCGAGTCGTGAAGTGGTGTTCATCGGGCGGGTCTCTCCGGAGAAGGGGCTCCATGTCCTCTTCGAGGCGTGGCCGGACATCGTCGCCGAGGTTCCGGAGGCGACGCTCTCCGTCATCGGCCCGCAGACGCCGGCCGCCTACGAGTTCATCGTCGCGATCGACGATGATCCGCTCGTCCAGGCGATGGAGCGCTTCTACCGCGCACCCTATCTCCAGACCCTTCGCGAGATCCTCCCCGACGACGTGCGGTCGACCGTGGCGTTCGTCGACAACTTGCCGCAGGCGCAGCTCCAGGACGCCTACTCCCGCGCGGCGGTCTTCGTCTTCCCGTCGGAGTGGAACGAGCCGTTCGGCATGCCGGTGATCGAGACGGGAGCGGCGGGAACGCCGATCGTCACGACCCGTGGAGGCGGGATCCCGGAGTTGGTGGTCGACGGCGAGACCGGCTTCCTGGTCGATCGCGGGGACGCGGGTCAGCTCGCCCGAGCGATCACTCGGTTGCTGCAGGACGAAGACCTGCGACAGCGCATGGGATGTGAGGCGCGCCGCCACGTCGAGACGCATTTCGGCTGGGATCGCATCGCGGATCGGCTGCACGAGATCCTCGGTGGGATCGACGGGGTCGTCGCCCCGAGGGGTGACGCCGCGTTGGTCGGGAAGGGTCACGGGTAGGAACGTGGGCGGGGACGAGACCGATCTGCGGGTAGGAGATGAGGCACCTTGGCATCCGAAGTCCTGATCATCGCCGGCGCACGGCCCAACTTCATGAAGGTCGCGCCGATCCATCGCGCCATGGGAGTGGACGGACGGCTCGCGCCGCGCCTCGTCCATACCGGGCAGCACTACGATCCCGCGTTGAGCGACCAGGTGATGCAGGATCTCGAGCTCCCGGCGCCGGATCACCATCTCGGCGTCGGGTCGGGTCATCCCTCGCACCAGCTCGCGCGGATCCTCGAGTCGCTCGATCCGATCGTCGCCGAGCGGAAGCCCGCCGCGGTGATGGTGGTCGGTGACGTGACGAGCACCGTGGCGGCGGGCCTGGTCGCGGCCAACCGCGAGGTCCCGCTCGTGCACGTCGAGGCGGGGTTGCGGAGCTTCGACTGGACCATGCCCGAGGAGCGCAACCGGATCGTCGTCGACCGTCTGTCGCAGTTCCTCTTCGTGACCGAACCGTCCGGCCTGAGGAACCTCGAGAACGAGGGCATGACGCACGACGGCGTCCACCTGGTCGGCAACGTGATGATCGATTCGCTGTTGCGGATCCTGCCGCGCGCGCGGGCCGAGAAGGTGCCCGAGCGGCTCGGTCTCGACGGGCCGTACGCGGTGCTCACGATGCATCGACCCGGGAACGTCGACGACCTCGGGCGGTTCCGGGTCATGTTCGAGGCGCTCGGTCCCATCGCCGAGCGCGCCCCGGTGATCTTCCCGGTCCATCCGCGGACGCGGCCGATGCTCGCGTCGCTCGAGATGCCGGCCGGCTTCCGCTGCATCGATCCGCTGCGCTACCTCGACTTCATCGGCTTGGTCGAGCGATCGACGTTGGTCCTCACCGACTCGGGAGGACTGCAGGAGGAGACGACGGTGCTCGGGGTGCCGTGCATCACCCTGCGACCCAACACCGAGCGACCGATCACCATCGAGATCGGCACCAACGAGTTGGTCGACTCCGACGCGCCGCGGATCCGTGCGCTCGGCGAGAGCGCGTTCGCCGGCCAGTGGAAGAAGGGCTCGGTGCCCGAGCTCTGGGATGGCCACGCGGCGGAGCGCATCGTCGCGATCCTCGCGGAGGCGCTGGGATGAGCTCGCGTCCTCGCGTGAGTGCGGTGATCCCCGCCTACGATCGCGAGCGAACCATCACTCGGGCCATCGACAGTGTGCTCGAGCAGAGCGAGCCTCCGGTCGAGCTCATCGTCGTGGACGACGGCTCCACCGATGCGACGTTGGAGCGGATCCGGGCCTACGGCGGTCGGGTCCGTCCGATCGCCCAGGCCAACGCCGGCGCCGGGGCCGCGCGCAACCACGGGGTGCGCGAAGCGTCGGGGGAGTGGATCGCGTTCCTCGACTCCGACGACTACTGGAACCGAGAGCATCTCGAGCGCATGGGCGATGCGATCGTCGAGACGAAGGGACGCGCCGACGTCTATTTCGGGAACACGCGCCGACCCGAGTCGGAGGGCGGCGAACTGCAATGGGCGCGCGCCGGGTTCCGTCCGGAGGGCGCGACCGATCTCGTCGACGACGCGCGGGCGTGGGCCTTCGCCTCGAAGCAGCCGTTGATGCTCCAGTCGAGCCTGTTCCGTCGCGAGCGCTACCTCGCGGTCGGGGGGATCTGGGAAGCGCTCCGCGCGCGCGAGGACACGCACCTCTTCTTCAAGCTCCTGGTCGGCGCGCCCGCGTGCGCCGTCGACTACTGCTCGACACAGATGACTTCGGATGACGACAGCGGCGGGCGGCTGTCGGAGAAGTACGGTCTGTCCGACCGGCACTACGAGCAGACCGAGCGGCTCTACATCGACCTGCTCGAGCGTCTCGACCTGACCCCCGCGGAGCGCCGCGAACTCGCGTTTCGCATCGCTGCGGCGCAGCTGCGGCTCGCCCGGAGCGCGCTGTCCGCGGGACGCTACCTCTCGGCCGCCTCCTTCTCGGTGCGCGCGCTCTGCCGAAGTCCGCGCCGGTTCTGGGCGGCGGCACGTCGACGGGTGTCGTCGGGCGACGTCGCGACGGAGGGAGGAAGCGCATGACCTCCTCGCCTGCCGTCTCCGCCACCGGCGCGAGCTCCGGCGAGACCGAGACCCCCAAGGTCGGGATCGGCATGCCGGTCTACAACGGCGCGGAGCTGATCGGTCTCGCGATCGAGTCGATCCTCGCTCAGACCTTCACCGACTTCGAGCTGGTCATCGTCGACAATGCCTCGACCGACGACACCGTGGCGATCGCGCGCCACTACGCGGAGCGCGACCCGCGAGTGACGGTGCACATCAACGAGAGCAACATCGGCGCAGCGCCGAACTTCGATCGCGCGTTCGAGCTGACGCGCGGCCCCTACTTCAAGTGGGCGGCCCACGACGATCTGATGGAGCCGGAGTTCATCGAGCGTTGCGTGCGCGTGCTCGACGAGGACGATGGCGTCGTCCTCGCGTATCCGAAGGCGATGATCATCGACGAGGTGGGCGCGGACGTCGAGCCGTACGACCTTCACCTCCCGACCGACAGCGACGACGTGGTGGAGCGGTTCGCCTCGCTCCTGCGCGGGCACAAGTGCTTCGAGGTCTTTGGGCTGATCCGCCGGGATCCGCTCGCGACCACCCCGGGCATGGGCGCGTACTCGCACGGCGACGGGGTGCTGCTCGCGCGTCTCGCCTTGTTGGGTCGCTTCGTCGAGGTTCCCCGGTACGACTTCCGCGCTCGACGGCACGCCAAGCAGTCGATGGCGATGCTGGGCGACTACCATCAGTACGCGGTCTGGTTCGATCCTCGGTTGAAGGACAAGTGGGTCTTCCCGCAGTGGAAGATCCACTGGGAGTTCTTCAAGTCGATCTGGCGCTCGAGGATCGGCGGACGCGAGCGGCGGCACTGTTACAAGGCGCTCGCGGGCTGGGCCTGGAAGCGACGGCGATTGCTCCGCGGGGACGTCACCTATCACATTCGACGCGTGCTCCAGAAGTGGACCGGGTGGACGCTCCCCGGCCGTGCGACGAAGAAGGACTCATGAACCCGACCGACGAACTCGACCTGACCGTGATCATGCCGACGTTCAACCGCGCGGAGATCGTGCGGAAGACGCTCGAGAGCATGGCCGCGATGGACACGGGCGACCTGCGCTTCGAGATCGCGGTCGTCGACAACAACTCGACCGACGACACGCGCGCGGTGATCGAGTCGTTCGCCGATCGGCTCCCGGTCCACTACTTGTTCGAGAAGCAGCCCGGCAAGAACTGCGCGCTGAACCGCGGGCTCGACGGCGCGAACCACGGGAAGATCGTCGTCTTCACCGATGACGACGTGACCGCCGAGCCCGACTGGCTCACCACGATCGTCGAGTGTTGCGCGCGCTGGCCCGAGCACACGGTCTTCGGGGGCAAGATCACCGTCGAGTGGCCGTGGCCCGAGGATCGCGTTCCCGGCTGGGCGCATCACCCGTACATCAAGGAGTTCGGCTTCACTTCGCACGACTACGCCGAAGCGGAGAAGGAGTACGAGGGCGTGCGCCTCCCGTTCGGCCCCAACTTCTGGGCGCGTCGCGAGGCGCTCGAGGGGCGCCGGTTCAACGTCGAGATCGGTCCGCATCCGACCAACCGCATCCTCGGCGACGAGACCCTCTTCCTCCGCGAGCTCGTCCGCGACGGCCACGCGCCGGTCTACTCGCCCTACCCGTCGGTCGCCCACCGGATCCAGGAGGAAGTGCTCACGCCCGAAGGCATCGTGAAGCGCTCCTTCCAGCTCGGCCGAGGCAACCCGCACGTCTACGGCCTGCCGCGCCGCGACCTGCTTCCCGCTCATCGTCTGAAGTGGCGTCTCATTCGTCGTCTCGCCGTCGTGCGGGACCACTGGGCGATCTTCAAGACGCGCTTCATCTCGGACCCCGACACGCGGGTCGTGCGTGCCGTTCAACGCACCCGCGACCTCGGCTACAACACCGAATGCCTCACTCTCGAGCGCCTCGGCATGCTCGACGTCGGCTTCGACACGCCGAAGACGGAAGCGACATCGGTCGAGCGGGTGTGAGGTCCACGCCAGGGCTGCGAGGCGCCCGGCGTGAACCGCGGTTTTCACCACGACTGCTACGGACAGGCGGCGAAGCCCCGTCAATCCAAGGAGTCGGGCGTGGGATCGGGGGCGCAACAAGCGTGGGGGGACGGCGGGAGCGAGGTCGAGAGAAAGTGCGCCGAGATCCCGAAGATCGCATCCCCGGCACGGCGACGGAGTCGCCGAGATCGAACGACCCATCGACGTTGGCGTCTCCTCTTCGAGGGAGCGACAGCACTGGCTTGCGACGACGGCGCAGAGATCAACGACGACGGCGCAACACCTGCGTCTCTCCGAACACGACGGTCGCCACGCAAGAGTCCTCGACTCGAGCGAGATGCCAGAAGAGCCACGCGATGGAGTTGAGCCCGTGCGGCCGCATTCGAAGGCGTGCGTCGTCGAGTCCGTCGAGCGCCCAGTCGGCGACGTGGTAGTCGCCCGGACCCGACGCACCGTGAACCGCGGCATGCTCGCGGAGGAAGAGGTCGAGTTCGTTCATGGTCGCGATCCTACGTGCCGCGGAAAGGACTCCGCAACACGCACGAACGCGCACACCGGGACTGCGCGAGATCTCGGCGGAATCAGCAGCCGGGGACCGCACACCCCAGCTGCAGGTCGTCGAACAGGATGGACGTCCCGCAGTCGGGAAAGGGGTCGGGAGGTGGAGACGCGCCGTCGAACAGGAACGACAACAGGGTCACGGCGTCCCCCACATCGTTCTGCGCGTCCGCGTTGGTGTCGGCCGCTGCAAAGCAGCCGGGCGACGCTCCTCCACCGAAGAGATAGGAGAGCAGCGCGATCGGATCCCCGATGTCGACGTTCCCGTCCGCGTTGATGTCCCCACGCAGGAACGCGACAGGCTCGCACGCATCGAGAACACCATTGCCATCGGCATCGCCGCCGGCGGCGAAGTCACAGGAGTCGATCACGCCATTTCGGTCGCAGTCGAGTTCTCGCTGGAGAAGGACCGAGACCGTGCTGTCCTCGATGATGAGGGAGACGATGTCTTCGAGTCCGTCGCCGTCCAGGTCCGCTGCGATCAAGCTCTCAGCATCGTCGAGATCGTAGTTGATCCGCCCGACGTTG
Source organism: Planctomycetota bacterium (assembly GCA_020425835.1). Next base: position 6,846 of record JAGQRC010000045.1, read on the forward strand.
CGGTGCAACGGAAAGACCTGGTACGGCTCAAGGGTCACGGTAGTGACAGCATTTCGTGCGTCGCCGTGGCCTGGTTGCCGAGGGCGAAACCGCCGACGACATGGAGCGCGTCCTGCCACACGACGGCGAGGCTCCAGGAGCGCGGCGTCGGGATCGGATCGAGCTCCGACCAGAGCTGGGTGAGCGGGTCGAAGGTCTGAACGGTGCAGACGTTCCCGCCGGTCTCGTTGGTCGTTCCCGAGACGACGATGAGCTTCCCGTCGTGGACGCAGGTCGCGGGAGCGTAGGTGTAGGCCGGGAGGTCCGGGCCGTAGGACCAGCTGTCGGTGAGGACGTCGTAGACCTGAAGACGTGCGCTGGGGGTCCCCACGGCGTAGATCCGATCACCGATCGTCTCTCCCGCCATCCCGTACGAGTATGTGAGCGGGGCCGCGGCGAACGCCCAGCTGTCGGTCGCGATGTCGAAAACGACGTGGTGGAACGCTCCGCGGCCCCCGAAGACGTGGACGCGGCCGGGCGTCTGGGCGACGACGTGTCCCCACTCGAACGGCCACGGCAGATCCGGGAGAGTCTCCCACGTATCGAGGCTGGCGTCGTACCGACGAGCACGGAGCTCACCACCCGACCAGCCGCCCATCAGGTAGAAGCGTCCATCACTCGCCACGACTCCTTCGGCACCCCAGGTCGCATTGTCGGGGACGGGAGCCGCCGTCGACCAAGTCCCGGTGGCGAACTCGTACGTTTGGTGGAGACCGTCGGTCCCGGCGCCGTTCCACAGGGTCGCCCCCCCGAAGGCGTGGAGTTGTCCATCGAAGATCGCGCCACACAACGCGCCCTTCGCAGTTCCCATGGGGGACTCGACCGACCAAGCGGTGGAAAACGGACACGTCGGCACCGGACCGAGGCAGGTGAGCGTGTCTTGACCCGGGTCGGTTCCGCACGACGGGAACGGGTACGCCGGCGTCGGGCTCCCTGGGATGAAGAGGTAGGCGAGGAGGGCGACCGCGTCGGCGATGTTCACGTAGCCATTGTCGTCGGTGTCGCCCGCGTCCCGGCAGGAGGGAGCCGGGGATCCGGAAACGAACAGATGCGACAGGAGGAACACCGCGTCGTCGATGGCCACCGCGCCATTGGCGTTGACATCGCCGCGAATGAACGGCACCGAGGCCGATACCGGAGAGCACACCAGCACGCACAGCGCGATCCAGCACCGCATGGACAGCTCCAAACAACAGGTTGGGGAGACTCCGGACAGCTCTTCTCGCTTCCGGTCGGAGATCGAGACGACCTCGAAGCCGGTTCCGACCGGCGCTCTGGGCCGCGAACCCTCGGAACCAGCCACCCACCGATCCGGGAAGCGGCCGACATGTGACCGTATTCTCCGGGAGCGATCGGCCCGGCGGCGACGACGCGTGAGGACCTGAAGCGGCCGCTCACGGATCACCGCGCCACCATCGACTCCGGCATCCGGACGGCGATGACCTCGCCGCGGGCGCACACCTCGCCGCTCGCCGACACCGTGACGTGGACGACGACCTTCCGCTCCTTGATCTCGACGATCTGGCCGCGGATCTCGAGCGGGACACCGAGCGGCGTCGGGCGCAGGTAGTCCACCTTCAGAGCCGCCGTGACGAAGCGCAGCGGTGGAGCGCTGTCCATCGCCCGTCCCTCCGCGCGGTAGGCGGCGGCCGCCGCGCTGCCGGTGCCGTGGCAGTCGATCAGCGAGGCGATGAGTCCACCGTAGACGTAGCCGGGGATCGCGGTGTGGTAGGGTTTCGGCTCGAAGAAGGCGACGGTCTCGTCGCCATCCCAATGGCTCTTCAGCTGGTGCCCGTGCTCGTTGAGATACCCGCAGCCGTAGCAGTGGGCGGTGTCGGCCGGGTAACAGTCCTGGAACGCGCGCTCGCTCATTGTCTTCCCCTCCTGTCCTCCGTCCACTCTGGTGCGTGCACCGTCCGCCATCAACCGGCAATGGTCCTGTCGCGAGAGGCCTTTCGCCGCGAAGCGAGATGAGTCGCCGGGTTCGGGCGCGATCGGCCCGTCTCCGAGCCGTTCATCGGTTGCGGTCGTCGAGGGGAAGAGCGAACGTGTGCCTCGACCGACGCGTGCGCGTTGACGCATCGATGCCGACACTGGGAAGGCGATGAGTCGTGAAGGACTTCTTGCTCCTGATGCACAACGATCTTCCGAGCGGGGCATCGCGGCCCACCGAGGAGTGGGCGACGTACTTCGCGAAGCTGCGCGCTGCGGGGGTCTTCCAGGGCGGGAGCTCGATCGGTGGGGGGATCTGCTCGAGGAGGTCGGGCGACTCGCCGGGCATCACGAGCCATCTCTCGGGGTACATCCGCGTTATGGCCGTCGACCTCGAGGCTGCACGAGATCTCGTGGCAGGGAATCCCGTGTACGAGGCGGGGGGAACGGTCGAGATTCGAGAGCTCCCCCGGGATGAGTGACGGCTGGCGCGGGTCGCGGCGTCGTCAGGCGAGAGGAGTTGCGCCGGTGCTTCCCCTGATCTTCCTGTTCGGATCGATGGTCGCTGGGTCGGCCGACGGCGCGGACTCCGGTCCGGGCTTCTTCGGCGCGCGTCTCACCGGAGTGATGGTGGAGATCGACGGGACATCGAGAAACGGAGTGCGCATCGATTCGCTCCTGCCCGGGGGCGGCGCGGCGGCGGCGGGGTTGATCGTCGGCGATGTCGTGCTCGCTCTGAATGGTGGTGCGTTCGAAGACGGCAGCGATCCGGCGCGCGCCGCGTTGGAGGCCGCGATTCGCGGTCGGCGGCCCGGCGATCGGTTGTCGCTCACGGTGACTCGCGAGGTCGTGACGCTCGAAGGGCTGGGCGAGCCGCTGGGGGAAGAGGAGCGTGCGCGACTCCTCGCCGACCCGGACCGTGCGGCGCGCGCGGCGGGTGAGGGCCACTCGCGCGATCTTCGGCTCTCCTGCGAGCGTCGGTTCTTCGACGTCGAGGTGGTGCTCGGCGTGCACCCTTCCTATCGCGGGTCGCCCGTTCCGTCGTTGGAGTGGAAACCGACCTCGACGCAGTTCGGGCCCGCGCGAGAGTTGGAAGCCTGGCTCGAGGAGTACGGGATTGCGCACGACTCCGCCGACCTCCGTGCTCGGCTCGCTGCGATCGAGGAGCGAGGGGACCCGGCGCGTTCGCCGAGCATCGTCGCTGCGCACCGGTACCCGTTCGCCCTTCCCGAGGTCGTCAGCCACGTCGTGGGGCTCGACGAGCTCCCGTCGCAGCGCCCACTCGGTGACTTGGGGGCGTGGTTCCTGGCGTCGGCGGCGCGTGCCGATGGTGGCGCGACCACACCGTCTCGACGCTCGGCATCGCCGAAGGGAACCGTCGACGAGATTCTCGATACCCTGGCGTCGATCCTCGATCGGGCCGTGGAGCAGCGCGACGCGGCGATCGCTTCGCTCACGGCGCAGGACGTGGACTTCATCGATGCACACTGGCACGGCCTGACGGGTCGTTTGCTCGAGGACATCTATCTCTACAACGACGAGGACACCGAGCGCCTCGCTGCGAATCGCCGGATCCTGGAGCTGGGTTGTCGGGTCGATCGCCGCCTCCTGCGCGAGTGCGCGGGTGAGCTGCTCGGCGTGGTGGCCGAGATCGAGTCGTGGAAGGAGAGTCTCCTCGCGGCGGTTCGAGCGGAGAACGGAGACACGACTCGGCCGATCATCGCCGAACGCGTCACACCCCACGGTCGCATCATCATCTCCGGGACCGGCGACACGTGGCATCGTGAGACCGATGTCGCGCTCCTCATCGATCTCGGAGGAGATGATTTCTACGGCAACGGTGCCGGGTCGACGGTGGAAGAGCTTCGCGATCCGCGGCGTTCGGTGAGGCCGCTGCCGATCTCCCTGGTCATCGATTGCGCGGGGAACGATGCGTACGAGTCGACGCACGATGGTGCGCAGGGGTTCGGTCTCCTCGGCGTCGGGGTCCTGGTCGACGTTGCCGGTGACGACACCTATCTCGGCCAGCGGTGGGCTCAGGGGGCAGGCTTCCTCGGGCTCGGCATCCTGATCGACGACGGCGGGAGCGATCGCTATCGGTCGGAAGGTCTCTCGCAGGGAACGGCGCTCTTCGGAGCGGCCGCGCTCCTCGATGCATCGGGCGATGATCGCTACGACCTGGCGCTCTACGGGCAGGGGCTCGGATTGCCCGGAGGTCTCGGCGCCATCGTCGACCGGTCCGGCGATGACGAGTACTTCGCGAAGGGACGTCGACCCACGGGCTACGGCGACGAGGGCATCTTCGACGCGTGGGCGCAGGGGTGCGGACTCGGCTTGAGGCTCGACGCATCGGGAGGACTCGGGTTGCTCATCGACGGGGATGGTCGGGATCGTTACGAGGCCGGGAACTTCGCGCAGGGCGGCGGCTACTACTTCGGCTTCGGAGCCCTCCTCGACCGGGGTACCGAGGACGATCGATACATCGGCTCGCGCTACAACCAGGGCTTCCCGGCGCATCAAGCCGCGGGCTTCTTCTGCGAGCAGGGCGGCAACGACC
>JAGQRC010000457.1 GCA_020425835.1 Planctomycetota bacterium
GGTCCCGAGCCGCTGACGCCGGCCGAGGTCGCGTTGGTGGCTCACGACCTGTCCGACTGGGTCGCGTCTCTCGATCCGTCGGAGTTCGGAGTCGACGAGTGTTGCCCGGCTCGGAAGCGGCGTCACTGTTTCGCACGGTTCGAGCTTGCGCGGCAACTCGGTCGACGGGCGGTCTTCTCTCGCTCGCTCGACCGCGTGGCGTGTGCGATCGCCCACGGGAACTTCGATCGCGCGGAGTGTCGCCTCGATCACTTGCTCGCTCGCGCGGATGGTCAGCCGTGGCCGCGGGACTGGCTCGTCCCGTCCGTGACTCGCGATGAGCTCGCGGTCGCCCTGGATGAGCTTCTCGCCATGGTCGACGCTCTCAGAGGGTCGGCGCCCTGAGCTCCTCGGATAGCGATTGAAGGAGGTGACGAGGAGGGGGCGCCAGGGGCGCCCCCTCTTCGCATTCGAGTCGAAACGAATCTCAGTTGATCCGGATCGCGATGTAGGTCGCGTTGTTCGACTCGTCGGTCTCGCTCAGGGTCCCGCTCCGGTCCACCACGGCACCGACCCATCGGATCGTGCCGGAGGCGAGTCCACTCGGAATCGTGATCGTGGACTGCGTCGTGAAGACCGTGTTCCGGCCGAGTGTGAACGTGCTGGTCGCGAGCAGCTGGTCCCCGGTGGAGATGAAGTCGTTCGTCGACAGGTAGAAGCCGACGGACGTGCTCTGCGTCGTCGCGCCGTTGTTCTCGTAGCTCAGCTCGATCTGGACGGTCTGCCCGGAGTTGACGCGGTAGCCGATCTCCCCGTTCGGGTTGTAGGTCGTGTCCAGGAACGTCGAGAGTGACCCTCCGGTCGAAGTGAACATCCGGGACCGGGCGTGAGCGCTGTACTCCCCACTCGCTCCGGTGTATCGCCAGTGGACCACTCCGAGGTCCTCACCCGAGCTCGTGCCGTACAGGAAGACCGCGCCGCTCATGCCGTCCTCGCCGGCGTAGTAGTGGACGCTACTCCCGTTGGCGTGAATGTGATCCCAGTCCTGCCCCATGATGTTGTACCAGCGGTTCTCGTGGTTCAGACCGAGGGCGTGACCCAACTCGTGCAAGGCGGTGGTCTGGAACGGTCGAGAGCTCGCTCCGTACGGGAGCAGGTTGTTCTTCGAGTGGGAAGTGCTCCAGAAGGTGGTGCTGCTCGGGCGATCGGCGAACAACACGTCCGCTTCCTGCAGCGAACCGAACAGGTTCCACGAGATGCAGATCGCCGGAGCGCCGCTCAGGGAGCTGGAACTCGCCGCGGTGATCCAGATCTCGTTCTGGAAGTTGCTGGTCCCGACGCTCGTGTCGCCGTGTTGCCAGGTGAAATCGAACTGGCTCGGGCCGCCGTTCCAGTCCTGCATCGTCTCGACGATGGCGTCTCGGAAGGCGCCCGCTGGGAAGCTCACGGACGAGGTTCGCATGTTCGCCGTGTCTCCCGACCAGGTGACGGGACTACCGAGGAACGTGTCCCAGCCGTAGCCGAACGAGGCCGAGACGAGCGCCAACGAGATCAGCACTCCGGCGAGCAGACTTCGGAATCGATTCATCGCGTTCTCCTTCGTGGCTCAGTCACGGGTTTGCGAGGGTGAGGGGAGGACCGGATCACCACCGCGCTCGGTGATCGCTGCACGTTCGCTCGGATCGTCCGGGAGCACCTGGCCTCCGGGCGCCTCGAGGCCGACGATCGCGCCCTTGGCCGCGCCGAGCTCGAACGTGAACGGCAACGAAGGATCGACGCTCGCCACCGGACGGAGTGAGCGGAGATCGCTCGTCGAGTGGACCGACTGCACGACGCGCGACAGGAAGTCGGCGAAGAGATCGGGATCGAGACCGCGACTCTGCGGAGGGAGGAGCGGCGTGTTCGCTTCGTCGACGGGCGGTGAGAAGCGCCGCTCGAAGACTTGGTCGCCGACCCTCACGATGCGCACCGCATCGAGTTCGTGCCACGCGCCGAAACCGAGCTGGCCGACGGCATCGATTCGCACCTCTCGCCCATCCTCGGAGAACGTCTGCCCGTCGATCAGTCGGAACCGACGCGCGAGTCCGTAGGCGAGCGGGCAGGCGTAGTCCCCATTGTTCTTGACGAGGAGGACCTCCCGTTGTCCGACGAGGAAGTGTGGTGTCAGCGACGTGTCGAGGATCCGACCGTCGGGGCTCGGTCCGCCGAGGAACCGGAGCGTGATCTCCTCGGGGAACTCCGGAGGGATGCCCTTGAAGACCCGCTCGATCGAGAGGGTGACGAACGTGTGAGGGAGCGCGGGGGTCGAGCCGCTCTCGAGAGAGCTTCCGTACGAGATCGCGCGGACCACGCCTTGGAAGATGAAGTCGGCGCTTCGAACCTGGTCGCCGAAGGAGTCGCGAGGGAGCATCACGGGAGCGTTGCGCGGAGAGTCCGGCTGGATTCCGCTCAGGAGGAAGAGGACGTCGCTCATGTCGACTCTCCCATCGCGATCGACATCCGCGAGCGCGGTCGGAAGTGCGCTGCCGTGGAGGACGTGATCGAGGAGCAGTGCGACGTCGGCGAGATCTCGGCGACCGTCGCGGTTCAGGTCGCCGTCGTTCGTTCCCCGGTTCGGGGGAGTTTCAGCCGCGAGGGTCGGTCCGATGATGAGCAAAAGAAATGCGCCGACGATCGTGTGGATCGCGGCGCGTCTTCGAAGTCGAATCGTGCAGTCCATGAACAAGCGTTGGTTCCTTTCGCCGAGGCGACTCCGGGACCCGTCGATGAACGGGTGTGATGCGGGCGCCTGATCAGCTTCGGTGCAATGAACGAACTCGCCACAATGGACTCGGAGCACTGCACTGTAGTCCGGGCGACTGAACAACCGCGGAGTGAGAAGTCGTCGAGCGATCGCTGGCCGAGGAGTGAGCGACTCGACCGGAGGAGAACGTTGTTCGTCCTTTGGAATCGACGGCGTTCACGGGAGGTCGATCAGCGAAAGACTGGCGATCTTCGTCGTCGCGAGATCGTTCCGGACGGCGGAACGAGTGCGGTGCACTCTTCGAGCCCGGTCTGGACCTCCTCTCTGTCGCTTTCGGTTCTTCGTCGAGCTTCTGGGCATACGTCGGCCATTCCACCACGCGAATCCGACGTCGGCATCGGTGTCGCGAACGCGAATCCGACATCGGCATCGGTGTCGCGAACGCGAATCCGACGTCGGCATCGGTGTCGCGAACGCGACCCGATCGACGGACGAGCATCCGGTGGACGGACGAACAACGAAGAGATCGGTGGCGGAGCAGCCCATCAGCTCCGCAGCGAGAAAGCGTCGCTCTTGTAGCCGACTCCCTCGGGTCGGTCAACGTCGACTGGCGCGGGTGTCGGCGTGTTCAGTTGCAAGGAACCTGCACTGCTCCGCGGGTCGAACCCAACTCGACTCGGACTTCGTTGCAGATCATCGGAGGTTCCTCAGGTGTCGCTCTCTCCGTGTCGCCTCGGGGGCGCGACGTTTCGGGACGGGATGACGAAGTGCGGGAGTCCTGTTCGGCGTCGGTGCGATGTTGCGAGCGCGGAGATCGCTCCTTCGAGGATGACGATCACTGTGTGTCGAACAGCCCCGCGGGATCGATCGACGACGAGAGTGTCGACCCGCTGGAGCCATCGGTCGCCGTCGGTCCTCCGGACCCGCCTGCAACGGACAGCGTGCCGGTGATGGTGATCGTCGGCGCGAGAAGATGGATCAGCCCACCGCCGCCACCGCCACTCCCGTTGTTGCCCGCCGCGCCGCCAGCACCCCCGAGCGACCCGCCGCCACCATTGGCGGACGAGCCACCGCCGCCGTCGAACTGACCATTGCCGCCGGCTGCGCTCACACTTCCCGTCGCATCGACGGTGATGCTGGAACTCGATGCGAGAACGATGAAGCCACCTCCACCTCCGCCGCCCGCAGTCGAGCCGGCGGCCGATCCGTCGTCGGCATCGGCGGCGACGGTGCCCGCGATGGTGATCGTGCCGGCCCCGCCGAGATCTACACCCTTCCCCTACCCGACGCTCTTCCGCTCTCTGGTCTACACCCGCGACGCCGCACCGCACGATTGGGCTGCGACGCAGAACAACCTTGCGAATGCTTTCAACGACCGGCTGGCGGGGGAGCGCGAGAAGAACATTGACGCGGCCATCCAGCACGACCAGAACGCCCTGCTGGTCTACACC
>JAGQRC010000458.1 GCA_020425835.1 Planctomycetota bacterium
TGCTTCCTCCAGACCGTGCTGATCGGGAACCAGAAGCGACCCTACGGGCTCGATCACCTGAACTCGAGCCGATACAACGTCTTCATCGAGCGTCCCTTCGTCACCGAAGCGCTGAACCAGGATGCTCGACGCATCGGCGTCGCCTCGTACGGAAACTCGGAAGACCTCGCCTGGAACTGGCGCTACGGCGTCTTCAACATGGCGAACGTCGCGACCGAGGGTCGCTACGTCGGCGATACCCTCCAGCCCGAGATCGCCGCCCGCCTCGCGCACACCGCCTGGTACGACGAGGAGTCGGAAGGGCGCAACTACGCGCACTTCGCCGTGTCGGGATCGATCGCTTGGCCCGACGGGAATCCGAGCGACCCAGACGCCCCGAACGAGGCGCGATTCCGCACTCGACCCGAGGCGCGCACCGAGTCCCGGTGGCTCGACACCGGCCGGATCGCCGACACGGAACACTATGGGATCGTCGGCGTGGAAACCGCGCTGAACTTCGGTCCGGTGCAGGTGGTCGCAGAGGCGCAGCAGGTCTGGCTCCATCGTTCCGGGCCGATGCGGGACCTCGAGTTCTACGGCGCGTACGTCTACGTGTCGTACTTCCTGACCGGCGAGCACATGCCTTGGGATCGGAAGTCGGGAACGCTCGGGCGGCCCAAGCCGGCGAAGAACTTCAAGCTCGGGCACGGGCTCGGAGCGTGGCAGGTCGCGGCGCGATACTCCTACGCCGACCTCTCGGACGAGGATGTGCTCGGCGGGGTGGGCCGCGCAGTGACGCTGGCGGTCAACTGGTACTGGAACCCCAACGCGAGCCTGCAGCTGAACTACACGTTCGGCGACATCTTCCAGCGCGATGTGTTCTCTCCCACGGCCGGGCGCGACTTCCGCAGCGGGGACTACGAGCTGTTCGGAGCACGCTTCCGCGTCGACTTCTGATCGGCGCGGGCCCCGACCTTGCCGTCCTCTCACCACCCGAGGTAACGACCCCCGACGGATCGCTTCACGAGCCGCTGCGAGCAGTCGCAGGATCGCGAACGGTTCCAGTACCGGGAGCCTCGACGTGGCGAGAGGACGTCCGCCCCGTGGACAGTGCGTTCGCGTTCCTGACCTTCCTGCTGGTCCTGCCGACCCTGCTCTACTCGTTGGAGTGCTGGTTGGCGGTGTTGCCGCGCCGACGACCGAGCCCGCTGCCTCCACAAGCGGCTCGCGTCGGTGTGGCGATCTGGTGGCCGCAGGGAACGCGGATCGATCCGCTCCTGCGCACGCTCAGCGGCCAGGTCTCCGCTCGGGACCGAGTGGTGATCGCGACGACCTCCGGGCAGGAGCTTCCCGCGGGACACACTCGTGGTCTGAAGGTCCGCGTCGTCGTCGAACACGATGACCCGAGCCCGAGCGCACTGATCGACCGCGCACTGTCGGCCCTGAGCGATGATCCGCCCGACATCGTCGTGATCCTCGACCCGGACATCGAGCTCGCGCCGGGCACGATCGACGCCCTGGTCCAACGCGCGGCGCGAACAGGCTCGCCGACGCGAGCGACGGTCCTCCACACGCCGGACGGACTCCGGGGGCCGCTGTGGACCCACTACCTCGACCGATCGGAGCGGATCGGCTCCACGTTCCCTGCCCACTCACAGAGGGCGCGCTCGCGCTGCCGTGGAGCCTGGTCGATCAGCAGCGCGACTTGATCGGTGACCTCGCGGTCGACCCCGAGTCGACGATCGCCTGGACGGAGCTCGGTCACGGCCCGGTGCTCGCTCCCTCGGGTCTCGTCGAGAAGTCGAACGACGTGCCCGGAAACCGACCGCTGCGCTGGTCGGGCTCCGCGTTGCGGCGGCTGGTCGTCGCGGGCGTCCGCACGCGCGCGCCTCGAGCGTGGGTCTTGGCGTTCCACCTCGGCATTCCACCACTCGGCGTCTGCGGCGCGCTGCACGCCGTGGTGTTCGTCGCGCTGCACATTACCCAGCGGTTCTTCGTTCCGGGGACCACCCTCCTGACGCTCGCCGGCGTCTGGTGGTCGGTCACCACCGCGTCGCTCGCCTTCGCGCTGGGCATCGCTTGGCTCCGACACTTCCGCTCGGACCATCCGACGCCGTGGCCGTTCGTCCCCATACCGCTGGTCGCGTGCGTCGCGCTGGCGATGGTGCGCGACGTGTTTCCCGCTCGGACGACGAAGCGGTCCGCTCGACGCCATCGCGCACCCACGCACTCGCCGCCACCCCAGGCGGAGCGACCGCCGCAGAACGCGCGCGCGGTGCGGATCCAATGTCCGTCGTGTGCCGCGACGCTGCGCATCCCGCCCGTTCGCGAACGAACGCAGCTGCACTGTCCCGGTTGCTCGAGCCGCTTGGTCGTCCGCCCGCACGGCTGAGCCGGCAGCGTGGGCCGCTCCGAACCGTTACGCCATCGCGGCGCGAACCTCGTCGGCGATCAGCGACCCCATCTCCCGCGTGTTGACCAGGTGACAGCCGTCGCGCTGGATGTCGCGTGTCGCATGACCTCGCTCGAGCACGGCGCGCACCGCTCGCTCGACGACCCTCGCGGCCTCGTCCCAATCGGCGCTGTGGCGCAGGAGCATCGCAGCGGAGAGGATCGTGGCGATCGGATTGGCGATGCCCCGCCCGGCGATGTCCGGGGCCGAGCCGTGCACCGGCTCGTACAGCCCGACCGATCCGCCGATCGACGCGCTCGGGAGCAGACCGATCGAGCCGGTCAGCACCGCGGCCTCATCACTCAGGATGTCTCCGAACGTGTTCTCGGTCAGGATCACATCGAACGACGCGGGTTGCGTCGTCAGCGCCATCGCACAGTTGTCCACGAAGAGGTGTTCGACCGCGACGTCCGGATACTCGGTCGCGACCGAGCTGACGATCTCTCGCCAGAACCTCGACACCTCCAACGCGTTGGCCTTGTCGACCGAGGTCACCCGATGCTCGCGAGTGCGGGCCACCGCGAAGGCGACGTGCGCGATGCGCTCGACCTCTTCCCGCGTGTAGACCATGGTGTTGTACGCGCGGTCGTGCTCGATGCCGCGCGGCTCGCCGTAGTAGAGCCCGCCGGTCAACTCTCGAACGACGATGAAGTCCGTCCCGGCGAGGATCTCCGGCTTGAGGGGCGACGCGTCCGTCAGCCCGGGGAACTCGTAGGCGGGTCGGAGGTTCGCGAAGCAGTCGAGCTCTCGTCGGAGAACGAGGAGCGCCCGCTCCGGTCGCTGGGCCGGGGGAGCGTCGTCGAATCGCGGGTCCCCCAACGCGCCGAGCAGGACCGCGTCGCTGATGCGACACTGCTCGAGACAGGCCTCGGTCATCGGAACGCCCTCGCGGTCGACCGAAACGCCCCCGATGGGATGCTCGACGAACCGGAACGAGCGACCTCCGCACTCGGCGACGACCCGGAGGACCTCCACCGCCTCGGGGATCACCTCGAGCCCGATGCCGTCACCCGGCAACACCGCGATCACGAACGCCTCGGAACCCATCGCATCGACCTTCCTGGTCTCGGGAGGACCGGGGATTCCATCGAAAGTCGCGGCGCGGCGCAACGACTTCGACGAGGCATCTCGTAAGACGACCGCGGACCGAAGCCTGGGGCACCGTCGAATCGACGGAGCGAGACCGAAGGCCGCGACCCCGCTCGGTCCGCTCCTCGACAACCGGTGGGCGTCGGCGCGGTGGTCTGCGAGACTGGCCGCTTCCACCCCGGAGCCGAAACACACCCCCATGAGCCACGCCGCCTCCGAAGACCCTCGCTCCCGCGGCTTCCGCACCCGGACCGAAGTCGGGGTGGTCGAAGCGCTGCTGGCGGAGCGCATCGGGTCCCTCGGTTCGGAGCGGGTCCCGCTTCTCGAGGCGGCGGGCCGTCAACTCGCGGAGCGGGTCGACGCCGAGATCGATGTCCCCTCGTTCGATCGCGCGGCGATGGACGGCTATGCGGTGATCGCCGAGGACACGTTCGGGGTGTCGGAGTACTCCCCCGCCGAGGTTCGAGTCATCGGCCGATCGCTCCCGGGCCGACCGTTCGTCGGCGAGGTCCGGCGGGGGCAGTGCGTCGGTATCGCGACCGGGGCCCCCCTGCCCGCGGGCGCGGACGCCGTCCTCGAGATCGAGCGGACCCGAGCTCGCGACGACACGATCCAAATCGTGGGCGCGGTCACGCCGGGTAAACACG
>JAGQRC010000459.1 GCA_020425835.1 Planctomycetota bacterium
TCTGCTCGAAAGCAGCTCTTCGACGGACTCCTAGGAGTCCGTCGAACCTGCGCTCGGCCGGGTTGGGTTCTCGACGGGCGGTGAGCCACCGGGTTGTCGGGGAACCCGAAGGTGGTCGGCGCGGGAACGTCAGTGGGCGGCGAGCCAGCCGGAGTAGACGCCCGCGACGACCACGAGGTAGTAGGCCCAGTAGTGGAGGGCGCCCGCCTTCAGCATACGGAGCAGGATGGTCAGGGCGATGTAGCCTGTGATCAACGCGACGCCACCCCCGATGAGGTATCCCGTCCAGGTCGCACCCGCGGGCGGCCCACCGGCCCGATAGACCTCGAAGAGTTCGAGGCCGGCCGCTCCCGCGATCAGCGGCGTCGCGCAGAGGAACGAGAAGCGCGCCGCATCCTCTCGGCGGCAACCGATCCAGAGTGCGGCGCAGATCGTGATACCGGACCGGGAGATTCCGGGCAGCAGCGCGACGGCTTGGAAGGCACCGATCCAGAGCGCCGCTGGCAGGGTGACCGATGGCCGTGTCTCGCGATGCCCGAACCGCAACGAGTACAGCGAGGCGGCCGTGACCAGCCAGCAAACCGCGACGAGGTACGGCCAACGGCTCGGGAGCGACTCGATCACGTCCTTGAGGAGGAGCCCGACGATGCCGGCGGGAACGGCACCCACGATGACCGAGCCGAGCAGTCGACGGTGCTCGGATCCGGGCTCGAAGACGCTGCGCACGAGCAGGGCGAAGTCTCGACGGAACACCCAGAGCACTGCGACCAAGGTCGCGAGGTGTACGAAGACGTCGAAGCTGAGGTCGCGTGCGAGCGGAGAGTCGAGCCAACGCTCCCCTGCTTGAAGGTGTCCACTCGAGGAAACGGGAAGGAACTCGGTCAGCCCCTGGATCGCTCCGAGGAGCATCTCATCACCGTACGGCATCTCCGGTCCCCCGCTGCTCCACTGCAATGCGATTGCGCCAGTACTGGAGAAGAGCCCGAAGGCTCTCGTCGATCGTGCGGTGCGGCTTCCAGCCGGTCGTCTGCTCGAGGCGTCGTGCGCTCCCGGAGAGGACCTCGAGGTCGTTGGGTCGCAAGCGCGCGGGATCGGTCTCGACCTCGAACTCGACCCCGGCGATCTGCGAAAGGCGCTCCAGGAGACCCCGCAGGAGCTGTGGTCGTCCGGAGGCCACCGTGAAGACACCGTCCGCCGCTTCGGCGTCGAGGAGCCCTAAATACGCCGCAACGACATCCCGGACGTCCAAGAACTCCCTCCGAACCTCGAGATTGCCCGTTCGAAGCACGGGGGGCTCGAGGCCCACTCGGATTCGCTCGATCTGACGTGCGAAGCTCGACAGGACGAAGCTCGGCGACTGTCCCGGTCCGAATTGATTGAAGGGCCGAACGATGATCGGCGCCGTTTCGAACCGATCGCGGAGCGATACGATGGCGTGCTCGGCCTCGAGTTTGGTCCGTCCGTACTCGTTGTTCGGGTGGACCGGGGTCGTCTCGTCGACAGGCTGCGCCTCGATGGGCGTCGGGCCGTACACGAGACAGCTCGAAGTGAAGAGGAGTCGCGTTGCCGGGCAGTGCTCCGCGATCGCTCCCGCCACGTCGGCCGTACCTTCGACGTTCACCCGTCGGGCGTAGTCCGGGGCCCGGCTCGAGTCCGGCACAGCCGACACGGCGGCGAGATGCACCACGGCATCCGGTTCGGTGTGGCGGAGGATCTCGGCGACCCGTGGCCGATCGGGGAGCTCGACGACGTGGGTCGGGATGGACAGACGGTGCGAGATGGTCGGATCTTGGTCGAGGCGCACGACGAGTCCGTCACACGGGCGAAGGACCAGCGGGATGATCTCATCGCCGCGAGCGTGGAGTGCTCCGCACAGGTAGGCACCGACGAAACCGTCGGCGCCCGTCACGACGACCCTCACCCTACCGACCCCTCCCGCGGAAGCGACTCTGGAACGTGCGACGCCGTCAACACCGAACTCAGTTCGATCGGTTCTCGGCGAACTGATGGAATCTCACGCGCTCCTCGAGGCGCTCGAGATCGGCATCGACCATCGTCTCGATCAGTTCCTTGAACGAAGTCCGCGGCGACCACCCGAGTTTCAGATGAGCCTTCGCGCTGTCACCGACCAAGAGGTCGACCTCCGCCGGACGGACCAGGGCGGGGTCGATCTCCACGTGCGCGGTCCAATCCAACCCGACCCGGTCGAACGCGAACTCGACCATCTCCCGAACGGAGTGGGTCTCGCCGGTCGAGATCACGTAGTCGTCCGGTTCGTCCTGTTGCAGCATCAACCACATGGCTTCGACGTAGTCGCCGGCGAAACCCCAGTCGCGCTTCGCGTCGAGATTGCCCAGAGTGAGTCGATCCGCCAGCCCGAGTTTGATTCGGGCCACGCCGTCGGTGACCTTACGGGTCACGAACTCCAGGCCGCGCCGCGGGGACTCGTGATTGAAGAGAATCCCGGAACAGGCGAAGAGACCGAACGACTCCCGGTAGTTCACGGTGATCCAGTGACCGTAGACCTTGGAGACGCCGTATGGGCTCCGGGGGTAGAACGGCGTCTCTTCCGACTGTGGAACCGCCTGGACCTTCCCGAACATCTCGCTCGAGGACGCTTGGTAGAAGCGGATACTGGGATCGATGTCTCGGATCGCCTCCAGGAGCCGCGTGACCCCCACCGCGGTGAACTCCGTCGTCAGAACCGGTTGCTCCCAGGAGGTCGGGACGAACGACTGGGCGGCGAGGTTGTAGACCTCGGTCGGAGCGTGACGCTTGATGATCGTGCTCAGTGAGTACTGGTCGAGCAGATCGCCCTGGACGATCTTGATGTCCGATCGTAGGTGCTCGATGCGCTCGAACTTCTCGACCGACGATCGACGGACCATGCCGGTGACCTCGTAACCCTTGCCCAGGAGATACTCGGCGAGGTACGAACCATCCTGACCCGTGATCCCGGTGATCAGCGCCCGACGTGCTCTGGCTCTAGTCATGTGAAGCGGTCTCTTCTCTCACCCGGAAGTTCGAATCCGCGCCAAGGTCGACCGGGTCGAGTGATCCTTGGGGTCCCCCACGATGACGACGCGGCCACCATAGGCTCGAACGGTCGGTGCCTCGGGAATGGTCTCGGGGGTGTAATCCGTTCCCTTGGCGTAGATCTCGGGACGCAGCCGCTCGAGGATCGGATCCACCGTCTCTCCCTCGAAGATGTGGACGTAGTCCACGACGGCGAGACCGAGCAGCAACTCCGCTCGCTCCGCCTGGGGATACACGGGTCGGTTCGGTCCTTTGTGACGGCGCACCGACTCATCGTCGTTGATGCACACGATGAGGTAATCGGCACACCGGCGCGCGTCCTGCAGTGATCGCAGATGACCGACGTGGAGGAGATCGAAACAACCATTGGTCAGCGCCGCGCGCTCACCCGCTGCCCGACGCTGGTCGACGGCGTGTGCGAGTCGGTCCAGGTCGACGAGTCGGTCGTCCCGCTCGGGAAGCGACGACGCGGGGCGTGGGCCCGTCGGAGAAGCATCCAAATCCAGCTCCAGGAAAGGGTTCGGCTCGAAGCACGACGATACCACGCACGGTGCACGGAGTCCAAGTAGGCTCCGATAACTGCGAGGGACGGGATTCGCGGGGAAGACGCCTCGATGATCGGGCGACGAGGGGCTCAGGCGAAGAGCTCGGAGCTCGCGAAGATCCCGGTGGGAACCGCGTGGGCACGCCCCGTCTCCTGGTTCACACAGATGGTGTGCCCTTTGGGGAGACGGTCGGTCACGATGTACTCGCGGCCTCGAACGGAGAAGCGAGTCCCCTCGGGGGCTCCGTTCTTCACTTCGATGACGGCGGAGTCGTCTCGAGCCCGTTTCCGGTCGAGATCGTTCTGTCGAGATCGGAGTTCGCAGATCTTCTGATCGACCCGCTCCTGCTCGAGCCGGACCGACCGCTGTGCGCTCTCGAACTCCCGACGTGCCGCGGGCGGGAGACGATGGATCCGCGCTCGATTCTCGAGCATCTTCCCGTACCGTGCCCGGAACGCGTCGTACTGCTTGTCGCGGTAGGCGATCCAGCGATCGATCTCACCCTCGATCGCTTTGCACTCATCCACGATCCACTCCGAGGAGCCGACGCCAATCGCGGTGCGTTGGCTGCGCAGCTCCTCGATC
>JAGQRC010000460.1 GCA_020425835.1 Planctomycetota bacterium
CTCCGGCCGGAAACACTTCGTGCACCGTCACGGTGTACGCCGAGTAGGAGAAGTGGAGCTCGTCGAACGACGCGGACGCGTCGACCTCACCGAGCGAGACGGTCGTTCCTCGATATCGATACTCGACAGCGTAGGACACGTCGTCGTCGATCTCACCGACGAACTCGCCGTCGAGCGAGACTTCGAGCTCCACGGGGAGGCTGCTCGCGCCGTCGAACTCGACGCTCCCCCCGGTCACCCTCACCCCGTTGCGAGTGACGAACCCGTGCACCGAACGCGCCCGAGGAATCTCGATCTCGACCCGGCGTTCAGGGGTCGAGTCGACATCGACGACGACGCGGGCAGCGAGCTGGCCCCGTCGGGAGACCATCACCACGTACTTCGCAGGGGCGACGTCATCGATCACGAACTCCCCGTCCTCGCTCGTGTCTCCCCACGGCCCCTTCTCGACCGCGTCCCACGCCCGGAGCTCCACGCGTGCGCCGCGCACGAACTCCCCGCCACGCTCCCGGACCTGGACTCGCACGCTCACACCGCGCTCGATCACCACCGAGAGCCGCGAGTTCTCGATTCGCTCGACGACACCGGGAACGATGCGGACCCTTCCGCGAGCAGGGTCCTCCACCCGGAGTGCCGACTCTGCGACGAAGGGCCAGGACACCTCCAGACGGCCGTCACCATCCGTCACGCCGATCACCGACGACGAATGGCCCTCGTCGCGCAACTCGGACAGGATCGCGGACGCGACCGGCTTCCCGTCCTCCGTGTGCACGTCGATCTGGATCGGCGCGAGTCGTTCGGCGCTTCCCGGATAACGCACCTCGGTCACGGTGTTGAGCTCGATGACGACGCTCGCGCGCAGCGGGGCGAAGGGGGAACAGTGCAAGACGACGTGGTACACGCCGGGAACGGACGTGCCCGGTCCGAACGCGTCGAACTGGGCCACGCCGTCGGACCACCGCTCCGCGAGGCCGGCCACGGTCCCGCCGTCGGGGCGCTCGACCCGGATCCGAATCTCCGGCCCGAGCTCTTCTCGAGCCCACTCTTCGGCGACGACGCGGAGAACTCCCTGGGCGTCGAGAACGAACGCATCGGGAAGCGCCGCGCCCGGCGCGAAGGCCTGCCGCGTTCGGTACCGACCTTCTCTCAGTACCACCGCAGAGTCGAGGTCGGGGATCCGAACGTAGTAACCGGCTTCGATCGTGATCGTGAAGCCATCCCGATCGGGGATCGGCACGCGGAATCGGCCATCCTCGTCCGCCCAATCGACCCAGTGATGCTCCGGCGCGGCGCCGCGGCTGGTGACCGTGGCCCCCGCGGCGGGAACATCGCCCGGGAGAAGCGCCGTCGCCTCGAACATCGACGCGCCGGACAGCTCGACGACGATCGAGGGTGTCGAGTCGTCCAACTCGACCTCCATCGTCTCGGACCTGTCGAAGCCGTAGCTCTTCACCGACAAGTGATAGGTCCCGGGCGGCAGCTCGTCGAAGCGGAAGCGACCCTCACGGTCCGTTGCCACCGCCCGATCCACGCCCACACCATCGACCAGCACCGAAGCGTTACCGATGCCCCGATCCCCGGCGTCGGTCACCCGGCCGGTCAGGCTGGAGAGCGACGGCGGCGCTTCGGCGCCCGTGTCGCGACCGGCGCGCGCGTCCTCTTCGTTCACGCTCGAGATCGCCACGGTGTCGGACTCCGAGAGTCGTGACGCCGAGCTCACCGACTCGCGGTCGACTCCTCGATCGGAGCGCATCGACCTCGTCGCGCAGGAGCGCCAACCCAAGACGATCGCGAGCGACGCGATGACCCCGGCGATCACCACTCGGCGACGGAGCATGCGTCCCCCCCTCTCCGCTGTCCCGATCGCATGTCCGCGGGCCGCGCGCCTCTCACTCGATCTTCGTCGTCTCGCCGTCGCGCACCTCGATCTGTCGCTCTTCGATGACTTGGTCCTCTCGGAGCAGCGTGATGCGGTAGTCGCCCGGAAGGAAATGATGTGGGGACCAGCGGTGGAACCGGTACCCCGCCCAGAACTCGGGCGGTCCCTGCCCTTCGCCGATGGGCGACATGCGGAACTGGATCGGATCGTTCGGCATGAAACCCGAGATGTCGACCCGGCCGCCTTCTCGCTGGACGAATGCGCTCGGTGTGACGGAGCCCGTACCGTCGACGGAGAAGAAGAACGGCGCGTACTCGTCCGAGATCAACACGCCGTGGCCCGCCTTCGATCGAGGCCACCCGAATCGCAGCGGGTTCATCGCGAGAATGGGGAGCGGGGCGAGCGCCCCGGACTCCTCGATCCGGCTCACCCGGGCGCGGTCGCCGACGGCGGCTCCGGTCGGTGAGATCTCGACCGTCGACTCGTACTCGAGATCGATCTCGAGGTCTGCGCGGACCTCGATCGTCACCGCGATCGGAAGTGCGGCCAGCCCCTCGTAGGACTGACCGGTCAGCTCGTACACACCGGCGGGGACGCCGCGCAGTACCGCGGTCGTCCCCGCGTCGAGGAACGCTCGCGCTCGATGCGTCGCACCGTCCTCGGGTCGAAGCTCGACGGAATGTCGACCGGGTGTCACGCCTTCGGGGTAGCGTTCCGACACGGTCACGTCGTACCCCGTGTACTCGAGCGTCCACACCTCGTCCTTGGACACCGAACGCTCGCCGAGCGCGACACTGATGATGTTGTCCTTCGAGTCGTAGGTCACTCGGTAGTCCTCGCCCATCGCGACACTCGAATCGAACGCACCCTCGGAGGTGACGGGGATGCGCGGGACCTGACCCTTCGCCTTCGGTCGGAACAAGGAGACCCAGCCGCCATCGACCGGTCGACCGTTGCGGAGCACGGTCCCGCGGAGTCGTGCCTCGGGCTCGCGACGATGCTCGACGACGACCACTTCGCCCGCGGTCACGTCGAACTCCTCCTGTCCGAGGGGCTGCCATTCATCGGACGCGAGTCGGAAGGTCACCGTGTGACGGCCGGTCGAGAGATCCTCGACGCGACATTCGCCGTGCTCGTCGGTACGGAGTTGACGGTTCCAGAACGGGTCGTAACTCGTGGACGTGTGAGCTCGGCACTCCACCTGCGCCCCGACGATGGGGTCGCCCTTGGCATCGAGGAGTCGCGCCAAGGCGGTCGCACCCGGAGCGAGACTGACGACGACCTTGGAGCCCACGATCTTCTCGTGGACCTCCTCGACGGTGATCGGGGCGAAGCCGGAGGCGTAGACGAAGAGATCGACGCCGGGTGCGGCGAGCCCTTCGATCTCGGCCCGACCCTCCGCGTCACTGACGCCGGCCTTGCTGAACGACGAAGAGTGACGGTCGCGAACGATCCGGCCGAGCTCGGCGCCCGCGACCGCCTCGCCGGTCGGGGAACGCACCTCCACGGCGATCGCCGGTGACGCCTCTTCTGCCGGGAATCGAACTTCGACCGTCTCGCCGTCCACGAGCTCGACCGGCGTGCGAACCGACGGGAAGCTCCCGCTCGAGATCGTCAGATCGTACGTTCCCGCCGCGAGGCCGCCGATCTCGAGGGGTTCGGACCCCGGTGCCCCGTGCATGCCGCGGTTTCCGCCCGCGCCTCGAAGCGTGACGTTCATCCGGTCGATCCGAGAGCTCGCCCACTCCTCGATCACGACGACCAAGGCGGCACCGCGAGAGAGCACGAGCTCTCGGGGCAACTCCTCGATCCCGCCGAACTCCGCGGAGTAGTCCTTGAAGTTCGACGCGTGGACGCGAAGGGTGAACGTCGTCCCACGAGGCAGCGTGAGTTGCAGACGTCCACGAGCATCGGCGACCGATCGGGACTCGCGAGAATCTTCGGCCTGTCGGACCATGACGCTGGCTGCGCCGATCGGCTGCCCCGATTCATCGACCACCCGGGTCTCGAAGACGACGCCGCGCTTCAGCTCGAGGCGCACTCGACCGACAGGATCCGAATCGGACAACACGACGGTCGCGCGCTCGCTGTCGAAGCAACCCGGCGCCTTCGCGGTCAGGTCGTAGGTCGCCGCACGGTGACCGGACGACCGGAACTCCCCTCGCTCGTCGACGACGACGGTCCTCGCACCGCCCCGTCCTTGCCGACCGATCGTGACCACGGCGTCCGGAACGACCCCGCCCGAGTCGTCGACGACGACTCCGGAGAGCTCTCCTCCCGCTTC
>JAGQRC010000461.1 GCA_020425835.1 Planctomycetota bacterium
GTCGGTCGATTCGATGGGCGAGTCGTCGACTCGGCGGGAGATCCGGTCGCGGGCGCGCGGGTCCGCGTCTTCATCTCGCGCGCGATCGACGGGAGCTACTACGCGCAGCCGGAGCGGACGCAGGTCACGACCGACGAGCACGGAGACTTCGCGCTCCTCGACCTACCCGAGGGCTACTTGAAGCTCGCGGTGTTCGCGGACGGGAACGAGATGGACGCGATGGAGGTCCACCGCATCCACCGAGTCTTTCGCGTCGACCTTTCCGAGGACTGGCGGGAGACCCTCGCCGAGTTCTGGCCGCGTCGTCCGACGATCACGTTGGCGCACTGAGCGGGGACGGCCGCGCCCCCCGCGCCCGACGAGTTCCGAATCAGCAACCCTGTCGGAGGCAGTGCTCCCCCGGCATCTCCGGAATCGGCCCGCAGTCGGGGAAGGGGACGACCGGCGACGGCGCGCCCGGGACGAACAACCACGTCAGCACGTGGATCACGTCCGCGACGTCGAATGCCGCGTCGCCGTTGGCATCCCCGATCACCTCGCACACCGGGTGCGCGCCGACCGTGAACAGACCGTTGACCATGGCGATCGGATCCGAGATGTCGACCGCACCGTCACCGTTCACATCGCCGCGCACCGCGCGGAGCTTGCTCACTCGGATCGCGTCGACCGGCATGTCGGTATCGTCGAAGGCGCGAAGATCGAGAGTGGTCGGTGTCAGCTCGAGGAGGACGTAGCTCCCCAACGGAACGCCCGCGTACTGGACGCTGTTGAACGCGGTGTCCCACGTGTCATCCCAGGTGGCGACGCCGATCGGTGGAAGCGGGATCGGGTGACCGTACTGACCGCCGCCACCGCAGATCACGTAGACCGTCCCGTCGAGATGCGTCCATTCCTCGTCCGGGACGACCTCCAAGTAGTAGCAGGCCGCAGGATCCCCACCCGCGCAGTCGAGCGGGACGAACGGATCGAACGGGACCGTGCAGTCCTTGGTCTCGTTCATGATGACCGGCCACGATCGCTGATAGTTGTGGTCGTGCCCCGACAACACGAGGTCGACCGAGAACTCCGTGAAGTACGGCGCGAGAAGTTGCCGAAGGAGCTTCCCGCTCTCGTCGATCGCGTGCGCCCCGATGTTGAAGGGCGGGACGTGGCAGACGACGATCTGCCACGGGATGCCACCGTCGTGAGCCGCCTGGAGATCGTTGCACATCCACTGGATCTGCGACGGATCGGCGGTCGCGCCCGTGGTCGCGGGCTGCAGGTAGTCCACGATCAGCGCCTGAGTGTCGAGCACGGTGACGTGAGCCGGACCGAAGTCGAACGAGTAGTAGCGAGCGGATGACCCCGGCCCCACCCCGGTGAGCGTGAAGTGGTCCTCGATGAAGAAGTCGTGAACGTAGTCCTCGTTCCCCATACACGGGAACATGCACGTACGCGCCATCAGCTCGCGGTACGGTGTGTAGAAGTACGGCTCGAGCTGGCCGGTCTGCTCGTCTCCATAGAACATGTCCCCCGTGTGCAGCACCGCGTGAGGCGCGCGGTCGAGGGACCGTAACGCGATGTCGATCTGCTTGCTCGTCCCCGCTCCGCTGTCACCGAACGCGACCAGACTCGTGACGACTGGGTCCAAGGGGTTTGCCGAGGGCGTTCGGAAGCTCCCCATCAGTGGCGTCCCCCCCGACGCGAGGTCCGAGGTCTGACTGATCTCATCGTGGACGACGTCGTAGAGGTACGCCGTGCTCGGGACGAGTCCCGTGAGGGCCACGTCGAAGCGGAACCCGCCGCCGGGACAGAAGGGGTCCGAACAGGGCTGCGCGGTACCGGCGTCTTGCGTGGCCCACGCTCCGGCCCCATCCACGGAGTAGCGGACCGACCACTCACCCGATGCGTCACTCGCGAACCAGCGGATGTGGACTTGGCGGGCGGAGAGTGCGCTGAGGTAGGGTCCGCGCGTCACTTCACTGGCGCGCGCCGGGGCGTGGACGGTCAGGGCGAACAGGGTGAGGATCAGCGTCTCCCACCGGAGGGGCCAGGATCTCGAGGGGTGTCTTCTCGTCTTCATGTCGGCGGTCCCTTCCACGAAGGACGGAGGCGCTCTCTCCTGCGAGAGTCGCCGGTCGCAACGGATCCACCGCACCGCGCCTCGAACCGACGGAGCAAACCTCGGTCCGCGATCCAGAGTGGCAAGGAGAGGCCGCTGTCGAACGCGGCTCGTCATCACTGCGAAACTCGTCGCCGCCATTCGTCGTCCGGACAGCACCATCCCGAGAGCGCGAAACCCCGCAGAGGTGCAAGCCTTCGTTCCGCGACATCTTACTCTCGCGCCCGACGCTCGGAACCCGCGTTGCTCTTCGTCAGTTCCGTGGCTCTCGACAGTTCGGTCTCATCGTTCGAGACGTGCTGTCGCGGGAAGGAAGCGCCGACTCGAATCGGGGCATCCGAGTTCCGCGGGACGTCGATCCCGGAGACCGAACACGTGCTCTCACGTCCGACCCGACGAGAGGAGCGTGTCATGCTTCGACTGCTCAGTCTGGGTCGCTTCAGGGATCTCTCGGGTTGCGCGTTGCTGGTGTTCTGCCTCGCGACGCCAACGCGAGCTCAGACCCACTCCGTCGATCTCGATCACCTCTACTTCCCTCACCCCGAGGCGGCGACCGCTCGCGCGTCGAGCGCGATCGCGCCGGATGGAACGGTCTATCCCTATTCGACGCTGGTCATCACGTTCCACGAGCGTCTGAGCAACGTCGAGATGGGGAAGGTCGAGCGCGAGCTCCGGGTGTCTCGAATCGACGGCGATCGTCCGGTCGCCCTTCCCCATCTTCACGAAGTGGTCCTCGGCCTCCCGGCGGAAGGACCTCATGCGAGCTTCCACTGGGTCGAAGAGTCGGGGTTGTCGACCCTGCGCTATCGACCGCACGCATACGACGGGGGACATCGCTACCACTTGAGCCTTCCACCGCCCTACTCGGTGGTCGACGGCGACTGGGCGACCTGCGCCCTGACCGGCTTCGACCCCCGAGTG
Organism: Planctomycetota bacterium; assembly: GCA_020425835.1. Next base: position 3,023 of record JAGQRC010000461.1, read on the forward strand.
TACGAGGTGGTCATTCCCGACGAGACCGACTGGCGTGTCCTGTCGGAGATCACGGGCGCAGTGGTCCACAAGGAGTACGTCCCCGCGGCCTTCTTCGATCGTTTCTCCGCGGTCGACGTGACACCGACGAGCGGCTCCGTCTACCCCGACGCTGAGATCCGCATCCGGGGCAATGCGAGTCTCGCCTACCCGAACAAGCGCTACACCGTCAAGTTCCCGGGGAGCGACCTGTTCCGCGGATTCAAGGATGAGTCGGGCGTGTTCCAGGGAGGTCGCAAACAGATCGCGTTCATCAGCGGTCTGAAGCCGAGCCACCTCTTCAACAACATGTGCGGATACGACGTGTATCGCGAGCTCGAACGATCGTGGCTCGGCGTGCCGCTCTCCCCCGACTCCTACTTCGTCCATCTCGTCCTCAACGGCCACTACTGGGGCGCCTATGTCCTGGCCGAGCGGATCCAGACGGGCAAGGGTGGGCTGACGGAGATGCTCGACCGCGATCAGGCTCTCGACCTCGAGAAGCGCGCCGTGCTCCACGAAGCGGGCGAAGGCAACACCCTGGCCGACCTCGAAGTCGGTTGCGTCGAGCCGAAGACCGACTTCGAGGAGACGCTCGGCGAGGGCGACGGAGCGACGACGCACTTCACCTTCGACGCGCCCCACTCGATCTACGGATCGCTCGAGAAGTCCGAACTCGAGCCCGATACCGTGGACGTCCAGATCAAGACCGAGGACATCTTCGGATTCGATCTCGTCCTGATCCCGGATCCGTCGACCGCGACCTTCGTCTACTCCGGAATCTATGGCGACCACCGTCAATTCGAGTCGGTCGCCCTGGTCGTCGAAGACTCCGCCCCCCCGATCACGGCGGGGATCATGGACGGGCTGAACACCGCGATGCCGGTTCTCGATCTCCAGTTCCCGGTCCCCCCCGCGGACGGCGAGGACATCGACCTCGAGTACAATTCGGTGCAGGACTGGTTGCTCTACGACGAGGCGTTCGTCGAAGACCCCACCGTCGCCGCGGGCTGGTTCGACGTCGCGAGCACTCTGAGGCACATGTTCTTCGTCCGGTTCGCGACGGCGGGCGACAGCGTCCGCGCCAACCACTACTACCTGATGAACAACGACGAACTCTCC
>JAGQRC010000462.1 GCA_020425835.1 Planctomycetota bacterium
GGCTCACCCGTCGTCGCAAGTCGAAGGTCAAGGTGCACGTGCCGGTGCGCGGCGGGAAGCGACGGTTGATCGAGATGGCCAACCAGAACGCCGAGGTCAACTCATCGACGGATGAGCTGCGCGAGGAGGCCCAGACCGCGCTGGCGACCTCGCTCGGCTCGATCCTCGGGCTCCCGGGACCGGTCCACAGCATCGAGTGCTACGACGTCGCGCACCTGCAGGGCTCCCTGTCCGTCGCGAGTCGCGTGGTGTTCGAAGCGGGCGAGCCGGTGCCCGGTCAGTACCGCCGCTACAAGATTCGCACGGTGGAGGGCAACGACGACTTCGCGAGCATGATGGAGGTGTTGTCCCGCCGGTTCCGTCGCGCGTCCCGGCGAGAGCCGCCGCCGGACGTGGTCATGGTCGACGGTGGCAAGGGACAGGTGTCGGCCGCTCAGGAAGCGCTGGACCGACTCGGGGTACCGGTGCGGCTGATCGGCCTGGCCAAGGATCGCCGACGGGATGGGCGCCACACGACGGAGCGGGTCTTCGTCCCGGGACGCTCCGACCCCCTCGATCTCGACGAGACCTCCCGGGAGTCCCTGTTCCTCCAGCGCATCCGCGACGAAGCGCATCGTTTCGCCAACGAGTTCCACCGAGAGCTTCGAAGGAAGAAGGCGCTGACGTCCGGGCTGGAGGAGATTCCCGGCGTGGGCGCCCGGCGACGGAAGTCGCTCCTCGCCCACTTCGGCAGCCTCAAGGCGCTCCGCAACGCGACGGTCGAGGAGATCGCCGCCGTCCCCGGGATGACCGAGGCGACGGCGATCGCGACGTACGAGTTCCTCCACAGTTGAGGTCGGCGTGGATGCCCGTGCGCGAGCTCACCCGTACGCGTGGTCGGACCCGGCCTCACGCCCCGCCCCACCTCGCGGACTCGCTCAATCGGCGGGGAACGCCTCCGCGGCGGTGTCCACGTCGGGGTAGATCGAGAAGATCTGGGTCAGGCGCATGACATCGAAGAGCTCCTGGATCTCCGACTGGAGATTGGCGAGGTGAACCTTGCCGCCACCCGCCATCGCCTTCTTCAGGAGCGCGACCAGCCGCCCGAGGCCGGCGCTCGAGAGGTACTCGACCGTCTCCAGGTCGACCACCATCTTCACGTTCTTCCGGGAATCGATGATCTGACCGAGCCGCTCCAGAGTCGCGAGGATCTGCTTCTCCTCGTGGAACGATCCGCCCTTGATGGTCGCCACGACGACCTTGCCGCGAGTGGTCAGAGTGATCGTGTCGTCGCCCGCTGCCGTACCCATTGCGTTGCTCGCTTTCCCGAATCTGTCGAATATCAACCGAAGTAGTGTTTCATGATCAGCGTGCGCCCACCGTCGTAGTAGGTGCATTCGTCCATGTACAGGGACATGAGCGGAAGACCCCGACCGTTCTCACGCCAGAGCGATTCTTCGGGCGACTCGTTGGTCAGAGGGATGTCCTCGAGACGGAATCCCTGACCCTCGTCCTGAACACAGACCCCCCAGCCCTGGTCGTCGCGAAACATCCGAACGCGGACCATCTTCGAGAAGTCTTCCCGGTTCCCGTGCTTCACTCCGTTCGTGATCGCCTCATCGAAGCAGAGCTTGATCTTCATACGATTCTCGTCGTCGACGTAGCCCTCGGCTTCGAGGCGATGGACGAGCCGGACCACGAGCGGAGTCACCAGAGCCTGGTCACTCGGGATCTCCCGGTCCTCGAACACTTCCCCCGTGATCTTCACGGGCTCCTTGAACAGCTGCATGGACGAGCTCCGGTCCTCTCGGTTCGTCGGGGCCACCCGCCACCGCCGGAGGTGACGGGGGTGACGGCGGGAGCACGGATCGCGGACGGGTCGGACGACGAGACGGTCGACCGAGGCTCGGATCGCACTCTCCAACGAAGAGTCCATCGAGGCTCCAAGATCGTCAAACCGCGAAGTCGCCGGCAGGATCGAGGCCCGCTCCAAGCTCGGTCCCATCCGGAGGATCGGGACCTCGGCCCGGGTAGATTCCCGAACGTCGCAGGGGAGGAACCGGAACCCGACGGCGACCCGCGGGACGAGCGTCCGGTCGATCGGCGTCGCACCGATTTGACGAATCCCGGCCGAGGGTTCTAGTCTTCTCCAGAGAGCTGGAGACCGACGCTGCGTCGACGAGGCGCGGCCGAGCTGCGGTCCGAGGCGGTCGAGGCGTTGCCCCGACCGACCGCGCCCCGAACGGGAATTCGATATTCAATGCAGAAGCTGCGCCGCAAGAAGTTCGGAGAGATCCTCGTCGCCGAGGGCATCATCACGCGAGACCAATTGAGCGAGACGCTCGAAGTCCAGCAGCAGACCGGCGAGACGATCGGTGAGATCCTGCTCCGAGAGCGCCTGATCAGCGAGAGCGACATCGTCCGCTGCATCTGCACGCAATACCAGCTCCCGTTCATCCGACCCGCCCACTACGAACTCGATGGCTCGTTGCTCGATCTGTTCGGGCCCGAGTTCCTGTTCATCCATCGAATGCTCCCGCTCGACGTCATCGGCAACGTCGCCCTGGTCGCACTGAGCGAGGTCCCGACGCCCGAGACCGAAGAAGAAGTCAAGCAACGCCTCGGCAAGGAGCTGTACTACGCGATCTCGATGGCCACCGACGTCGAGACGATTCTGAAGGAGCACTTCTCGATCGATCCGGAGCGCGCGCTGCAGCTCGAGCACATGCGCCGAGGCCAGCGACACCGTCCGGCGCAAGCCGCTCAAGGACCCGGCGCACGTGCCGTGGTCGGCCAGGCGCCTCCCGCACCCACCGCGGCTCGCCCTGCCGCGGCGGCATCGCCGGCACCCGACTTCGGCTCCAACTGGGAGTCGATCTTCGACGAGGCCGAGCGCAACGTCTGAGGACCTCCGTCGCCGTTCCGGTTACAATCCGCGGCTTCGTTCCCGAGACCGGGGAACCGACCTCCCCGGAAGACACGGAGCCCCGGAAAGACGGAACCACGGCCGCGATGATCCAGCGGAGCTCTTCCTCGAGCCGACCGAGCCCCAGCGCCGAACCGACGCCGATGATGCGTCAGTACTTCTCGGCCAAGGAACAACACCCCCACGACATCCTGTTCTTCCGGATGGGCGACTTCTACGAGATGTTCTTCGACGATGCGGTCGCCGTGTCCGAGCTCCTCGGCATCGCGCTGACCTCGCGCTCGAAGGATCGCTCGGGCGACAAGATCCCAATGGCGGGCATCCCCGTGAAGTCGGTCGACGGCTACATCCGACGACTGCTGGAGGCGGGTCGCCGGGTCGCGATCTGTGAGCAGCTCCAGGACGCCAACGAGGTGAAAGGGATCGTCGAGCGAGGCGTCGTCCGAGTCGTCACTCCCGGGACCTTCTTCGATGGCGACAACCTCGACGATCATCGCCCCCTCCACCTCGTCTCGCTGGTCTCGACCGAGGACGAGGGCTACGGGCTCTCGTGGGTCGATCTCTCGACCGGGAAGTTCTTCGCCGAAGACCTCGGCACCGAGGGATCGTGGGAGGAGGCGCTCCTCCGGATCGGTCCGGTGGAGTGTCTGTTCGCGGAAGGGGTGCGCGTCGAGACTTCCCCGCCGTTGGCGTGGATTCGGCAGTCGCTCCCCCGCTGCGCGTTGACTCCGTTCCCGGAGTGGCACTTCGACCTGGACGCCGGACGCGAGCGCTTGCTCGCTCACTTCGGGACGCGAACGCTCGAGGGCTTCGGTTGCGAGCATCTGCGCACCGGTCTTCGCGCGGCGGGCGCCTTGATCCACTACTTGCGGGAGACTCAGCGGCAGGCGCTCCCTCACATCACCCGGCTGGTCGCGGCGCGCAGCGGTCGGTTCATGCGGCTCGATGCGGCGACCCACCGCGCGCTCGACCTGATCGAGGTCGCGCGGACGGGCGATCGACGAGGATCGCTCCTCTCACTCCTCGACCGCACGAAGACGGCGATGGGAGCTCGCCTGCTCCGCGAGTGGCTCTGTGCGCCGTTGCTCGATCGCGAAGCGATCCTGACCCGCCAGACGGCGGTCCGCGTCCTCGTGGATGACGACGATCGACGCAACGCCCTCCGTCGCGCCCTCGCCCAGGTGCGCGACATCGAGCGTCTCGTGTCGCGTCTCCCGCTCGGCAGGTCACCCAACACT
>JAGQRC010000463.1 GCA_020425835.1 Planctomycetota bacterium
TCCTCGAAGGAGTTACCAATCCGCCTTGCGTCGCTGCGTCGCACCAGAGCCGCCGATTCCTCGCCGTTTCACTCCACGGACTTCTGTGTCAGCACACTAGGTCCGTCGCGACCCGCCGCGCCCCGATCGCCGCCGTCCTTCACTGGAGCCGCCACGACGAGAGTTGCCGCGTCCCGAGTCCCGCCGCCCTCTATCGTAGGAGCGGTGCCCATCATCGCGACGAGGCGGGCGCTCCCGTTTCTCCGGCTCCCACACGAACTCGTCGATCGCGATCTTCGGATCGCGCGCGATCGCATCGAACGAACGCTCGTCGGCTCGTGTAACGAGCAGGATTGCCTCACCCTCTTCGCCGGCGCGACCCGTACGCCCGATGCGGTGGACATAGGTGTCGAGTTCGATCGGCACGTCGAAGTTCACGACTCGTGTGACGCCGTCGATGTCGAGACCGCGGGCCGCGACGTCGGTCGCGACCAGCGTGTTGATCTCGCCGGACTTGAACGCGTCCAAGATCTTGAACCGAGTGTCTTGATCCTGGTCGCCGTGCAAGGCTCCCGCTGGGTATCCGCGGCCCCAGAGCAGACGATCGAGCTCCTTGACCTTGCGCCGCGTGTTGCAGAACACGATGCAGGTCTCCCCTTCGCTCTCGTCGAGTAGCTGGAACAGGTACTGTTCCTTGTCGTAGGGGTGGATCCGCAGGAAGAACTGCAGGATCTTCGGTACTGTCGCGGTACCCCGTGTCGTCGCCACCGTCTTCGGGCTGCGCATGAATCGCCGGGCCAAGCGATCGAGATCGGGCGGGATCGTCGCCGAGAACAGCATGGTCTGCCGCTCCTCGGGGATCATCTCCAGGATGCGACTGACATCGTCGATGAATCCCATGTCGAGCATGCGGTCCGCCTCGTCGAGCACCGCGTGCGAGGTCCAGCCGAGCTTGAGGTAGCGCTCATCGATCATCTCGAGAACGCGTCCCGGTGTTCCCACGACGAGCTGCGCGCCTTCACGTAGGCGAAGGATCTGACCGCCTTGATGAACTCCGCCAACCAGTAGCGCTGTCTTCAGGTCGAGGTGCTTGCCGAGGTCGCGCGCCGTCTCCTCGACCTGCTGCGCGAGTTCTCGGGTGGGGCAGAGCACCAGTCCCTGGACGGAGACGCGTGTGAGGTCCATTCGTCCGAGCATTGGGGCGATGAACGCGAGTGTCTTGCCGGTACCGGTCTCCGCCTTCCCGATGAGATCGTGTCCGTCGACGAGAAAGGGGATCGCGGACGACTGTATGGGGGTCGGCACCTCGAAGCCGAGATCGCGAATCGCGGCGAGGACCTCTGGGATCAGGCCGAGATCCTCGAATCGGGAAGGGCCATCTTCTTCGCCACGCTTCCCGCGGCGGCTCGAGTCATCTTCTGAGGGCAATGAGAGTCCTTCTTCGACAGCAGCAGAGTCCCCACGAAGTCGGATCGCGAGGGCTTGCGGGTTCGGGAGGAGATCGGTCTCGGCGTCGACCGCAGCGATCGGGGCGGGCGAGAACGGCGGGGGTGCGCCATTATAGGAGCGAGGACCCCAAAAGGGATCCCGCTTTCTCAATCGTCGTCGTCCTCGACGGGCCGCCGATGGAGGCCGTCTCGTGCGCGGTGAGCGACCTCCCTCCAGATCGCGCGAGGGTCGGACGGCATCTCCTCGATCCACTCGAAGAACCCGAGCTCCTCGAGGTCCGACTTCAGACGCTGGCGGCCGCTGTGATCGAGGGCGTCGAGGGGTGGTCGAGGCCTCCCGACCGGGACGCCGAGGAACTCGACGGTCGTCTTCGCCGCCGTCATGTAGTCGTAGTGGACGAGGAGATCGACGAGCGCAGCGGACATCGCCTGCTCGTAACGGGCCGTCGCCAGGTCGCCATCCAGGAACGCTTGCGCCATACGGTGGTAGATCGGCGCCGCGAAGTTGTAGGTGCTCCCGACCGCACCGATCGCGCCGAGGGACAGTCCCGCGAGTAGCGCCTCGTCGTTGCCGAAGTAGAGGTTCTTGGTCCCTCCGTCGAACCGGGCGCACCGGAGGAAGTCAGCGAGGTCCGGGTTGGTGTACTTGACGCCCGCCAGCGTCGGGATCTGCTTGCGTCCCAGCACCAGGAACTCCGATGTCATGATCTGCATGCCGGTCCACGCGGGAATGTCGTAGAAGTAGAACGGAAGGCTCGGAGCGGCCTCGGCGATCTCCGCACACCATTCGACGAGACCGTCGACGCCGGACGGGCGGAAGTACGAGGGCGAGAGCGCCGCGTGCGCATCGGCGCCGACCCTCTCGGCGTGTCGCGCGAGCCGCTTGCAGTCCGGCAGACAGTTCCCGCCCACCTGAACGATCACCGCGACATCCAGCTCCTGCGTTGCGTTCACCCAAGCTTCGGTCAATCGCTCCCGTTCCTCGACGGTGAGCGAGTGACACTCGCCCGTGGTGCCCGCGATGAACGCTCCGGCGACACCGTTGCGCTCGAGGTGTTCCGCCTGCACCGGAACGACGTCCAGGTCGAGCTCTCCGCTGTGGTCGAACGGTGTGTGTGGAGCGGCGATCAAACCCAAGAGATCGAGCATGAACGTCTGCCTTCCGCAGGGGACGTGCCCGGAGAGACCCTCGCCTCACCGGGGGCGGTATTCTGGGGTCGTCCCCACGTCGGCACAAGCGAGCCGCCCGGAGCGGGTAGCCCAGCCGTCGACATTCGTCGACCCTGCCCGAACCATTCACGGTCCCACCACGACGCGGAGACCCGACACGTGCGGGCGACGTCCTGCCCTTCGTTCATCCTTCGGCGAGCCGCGCACCGAGCTCTTTGGTCATGAACACGCTGAACCCGTTCTCCTCGTACTCCGCGAACGGACCACACCGTTCGAAGCCGAACTGCTCGTAGAGCGCTCGGGCGGGTGTGAACGCGTCGCCCGAGCCGGTCTCCAGGCTCAATCGAAGATAGCCTCGCTCGAGGGCGACGCCCTCCAAATGGCGGAGAATCGCCGACCCGACTCCGCATCGCAGATGCGCCTGCACCGTGCGCATCGACTTGATCTCTCCGTGCGTCGGATCGAGCTCCTGAAGAGCCCCGCAACCCACGAGTTCGCCCGCTCGCCACGCGCTCCAGAAGGTCACGCGGGGAACGCGAAGTCGGTCGACGTCGAGCGCGTTCACGCCGCCCGGCGGCGAGTTCTCGACCATGGAAGCCAAGTGCTCCTGCAGGAGCGCCAGGATCTCCGGACCGGTGAGGTCATCGCGTCGCATCGCAATCGGCTCACGAGTTCCGCTCACGGCCCTGCCATTTCCCATGCGCTTCGATACAGAGCGCTCTCCTGGAGATAGTCCACGAGACCGGCGAGGAATGCGTCATGACTGATCGTCGCGCTGTCCCCGATCACGGTCACGTGCCGACGCGCCCGCGTGATGGCGACGTTCAGCAGTCGTTTCTCGGCGAGGAAACCGACCTCGCCCCGGTCGTTCGACCGTACCAGTGAGAGGATGATCGCCTCCTTCTCTCTTCCCTGGAACCCATCCACCGTGTCGATCTCGAGCCCGGGATACGGTTCCGACAACCGGCGCCGGAGGAGATCCACCTGCGCGTTGTAGGGGGTGATCACGCCGATGTCGCGGGGAGCGACCTTCGCGCCGACGAGGCGCGCGAGCAGTGTCGACACGAGTCTCGCTTCACCTTCGTTCCATCGCGAGATGTTCTCGGGGTCCGTCTCTTCCGGCGCGTCGAAACCGGCCGTGTCGATGAACAGCAGGGGCGTCGTCGTCTCCTCCGTCTCCGCCACTCCGTCGAGATCGACGAGCCGATGGTCCCGGACGCTGTCGTGTGCGATCAGCGCATCGTCGTACAGCGCTCGCGATGACCACTCCATGATGTGCTGGTTCATCCGGTACTGGATCTCGAGCATGTGGCGGTGGCTCGGGAATTCGTCGGCCAAGCGTTCGAAGAGCGTGACGTCGAGTCCTTGGCGAGCCGCCTCGCGGGAGCGGATGGTCGGGGGGAGCTGACGATGGTCACCGGCGAACACCGCGCGGGCCCCGTCCAGGAGCGGGATCCAGCAGGACGCTTCGATGGCCTGGGCCGCCTCGTCCAGCACCACCAGATCGAACTCGAAGTCGGAGAGCTTCGCGTC
>JAGQRC010000464.1 GCA_020425835.1 Planctomycetota bacterium
TTAAAAGTGGGAAATTTTTCTTCAAAGATAAAAAGAGAACATAGAAAACAAGGACGCCTTTAACGTGAAAGATACAAAAGAAATGAATAAAAAATATATATGAGTCAATAAGATTAAAAGTTGCATCAAGTTCCGAACGAGTTTAAAGGTACCTCGCGTTGGAGGGCCCAGCCAGTTACTGGGAGGGGCGGCGCCCCTAAGTTCTTTTTTTTTTTTTTCAAGTTGGAGCCTTCATACGAGGTACACCTAGGTGTCTGGAGTTCAGACGTGTGTTCTTCCGATCTCATGGAAGCGGGGCATCGCATCTCGGGAACCGTGTTCGATCCGTCGGGGGCGCCGCTCGAGGAAGCTCGGGTGAAGGTCAACTTGGTCGGTGCGCGTCCCAAGACCGCACAGGTGACATTGACCGACAAGGGCATTCTGACCGACGCCAACGGGTTCTTCTCGTTCGACAGTCTGGAGGGTGGCGAACACCGTCTGGTCGTCAGCCACGATGACTACGCGACCTATCAGCAGATGAAGGTGCCGGTCGACGGCACCGATCTCAGCATCACGCTCGCGGAGGGTGGGGCGATCTCCGGGGTCGTGACCGACGCCGCGACAGGAGTGCCGATCCCGGGCGCCACGGTCACCGTCCACGAGCCGGCCGGAGTGATGAAGAAGGCCACCACCGAGTCGGACGGGAAGTACTTCGTCCGCGGCATCACGTCCGACGGGCGCCGCAACGAAGCACGGCTCGGCTGCGAGGCGAAGGGTTTCGCTCGCCAGGGTGGAGTGAAGGCGACCGTCGACGAAGGCGCCGTGTCCGAGGGCGTCGACTTCGCGCTCGACCGGAACGGGACGGTCACCGGTTTCGTGATCGACACCACGGGTAAGCGCGTGTCCGGTGCCCGGGTGGAGGTGAAGCGGAAGACCGACTCCTCCATGCCACTGCCGGTGACGGTCGGAGGTCCGACCACCAGCGGTCCCGATGGCTCGTTCACCATCGACAACGTCGCCCCGGGCGAGGCGGGAATGATCGTCGCCGACCACAACAACTACCTGGAGACCGAAGGAGAGCCGTTCGATCTCGCGCCGGGCGAAAGTCTGACCGGGTTCGAGATCGCGCTCCGGATCGGCGGAATGGTCTCGGGCTCGGTGGTCGACGACCACAACCAACCCGTTCAGGGGGCGACGGTCGCCATTCGAGACGAGCGTTACGGGGACATCAGCCTCGACTCATTGGAGAGCAAGACCAAGACGGACGCGTCGGGACGATTCACGATCGGCAGCGTCGAGTCGGGAGAGGTGTCGTTGATCGCGCACCGAACGGGCTATCTCCGCACGGAGATCTCCGGCATCAAGGTGAACGAGGGTCAGAACACCGAGGGCATCGTCTTCCAGCTCGTGTCGGGTTCGACGCTCTCGGGCATCGTCACCGATTCGAGCGGAATGCCGATCGTCGGAGCCAAGATCACCGTGATCGACACCAGCGACGGACTCAACAAGCCGACGCGACGCACCGACTCCAACGGCTTCTACGAGTTCGACGAGCTCGGCCAGTACGAGGTTCAGGTCAACGTCGAGAAGGAGGGGTACTCCAAGGAGCAGCGGTCCGAGGTTCCCGTCAACAGCGAGAACAACGACTTCGTGCTGCGTCGGCTGGGCTCACTCCGGGGGATCGTGACCAACCAACACGGAGAGCCACTGCGGACGTTCAGCGTGTCACCGAGCATCGAGGAGAACGGTCGGATGCTCCGACGCCAGCCGGCGCGGACGTTCAACTCCGAAGACGGCTCGTTCGACTACCCCTCCCTGAACGCGGGCAACTATCAGATCGTGGTCGGGTGCCCCGGTTTCGCGGCGGTCACCGTGCCGGATGTCGTGATCCAGGAGGACTTCGAGACGAACCTCGGCACGATCGTGTTGAACGAGGGAGGCAAGGTCGGTGGGTACGTCCTCGATGCGGAGACGGGGGAGCCGGTCTTCGGCGCGACCGTCAGCATTCTCAACGGGACCGTCATCGACAACCCGTTCAGCGGGAACCAAGCGGGGGGCCGTCCGTCGCGCCGACGCGGAGGCGTGGCCGGTCGACAGCGCACCGACAAGGAGGGGCACTTCATGATCGAGGGCCTCGCCGAGGAGGTGGTGACGGTCGAGGTCGAGCACCGGAACTACGTGAAGACCACGGTCGAGCTGAGAGCCGGCATGCTCGAGGCCGAGGTCTTCATGTCTCGTGGAGGGGTGATCGATGGCCAGGTCGTCAGCTCGACCTCCGGTGAGGAGTTGCCGGGGATCCAGCTCTTCCTGACCGGGAACGGACAGAGCGATCGTCAGGTCACCGACCGAAAGGGCAACTTCACCTTCAGCGGTCTGCAGGACGGCAGCTACCAGATCCGAGTGACCAACTTCGGCATGGTCGGCTCCGGCAAGCAGGATGTCCGAAACGCTCCGACCTACGATGTCGCCGTCTCCAACGGCCAGGCGGCATTCCTCCGGATCGAGTACGATGGGCCCGCGGGACGGGAGCGCGAGAACTGAGGCCGCCCCCGGGACGGTTCCGATCACCGATCGTCACAAGCGTTTTGAATCGAAGGGCTTGGGATCTTTCTTGGAGAAGGTCTCAAGTCTGCCCCCGACCGCGGCCGAAGATCCATTGGGGAGCGGTCCATCGCGGCGGCTCCGAGACGGATCTCGCACCAACCCGAGGAGAGAGGGACTCTCGATGAACGTACCCAGCACCGGTGGTGTCGACGGCGCTCGTCCCGTTCAACCGATTCGCCCGTCGAGCCAGGCCGAGCGAGCCTACCGCGCCGCAGAGTCGACCCCGGCTCGGAAGACCGATCAGGTCGAGATCTCCACGGAGGCAAAGCTCCTCAACAAGATCTCCGAGCTTCCCGACATCCGTGCGGACAAGGTCGCGGAGCTCAAGCGCCTGATCGCGGAAGGGGCCTACGACACGGAAGAGAGGGTTCGCGGCGCGGTCGATCGCATGATCGACGAGAGCCTGTAGCCCAGCAGCCTCGGCTCGCCGCCGGGGAACGTGACCGAAGAGAACGCGGGGGTCGGACTTCATCGTCCGGCCCCCGTTCTTCGTGTCGAGGGCGAGTTGCTCGAGCAGCGGATCACGGGATTGAACCCCCCACCGCCGCAGCTACCATGCGGACCGGTCCTGAGACCCCGCCCACCGCACGCACGGGTCCCCGCTTCGATGAAGAGGAAGAAGAGGTCGAGACTTGGCCGACACCGACAGCCCATCCCCCGAGTCCGAACCGGTGGACGAGTCCACGGTCACCGACCGGCCCGTCACGATCGACGACTTCGCTCGACTCGAGCTCCGCGTGGCCAAGGTGCTCTCGGTCGAGCCGCACCCGAAAGCCGACCGTCTCTACGTGCTCAGGATCGATGGAGGTGAAGAGCGACAGATCGTCGCGGGCGTGCGGCCGTTCATGACGCCCGACGAACTCGAGGGGCGGTCGATCGTCGTCGTCTGGAACCTCGCCCCCGCGATGATCCGGGGAGTCGAGTCGCGCGGAATGATGCTCGCGGGTCAACACGGGGAGACCATCGGCGTGCTCGGTCCACAACCGGAACTCCCTCCGGGCACCCGAGTCCGGTGAGCCATGCTGCGACAGCTTTCGATCGCGAACTTCGGCCTCATCGAGTCGGCAGAGATCGAGTTCGGCGAGGGTCTGCAGGTCGTCACCGGTGAGACCGGAGTCGGCAAGTCGATGCTCGTCCACTCGCTCGCGATGCTCGCGGGCGAGCGAACCCAGTCGGACCGGATCCGCCGGGGAGCGGACGAGGCGCGCGTCGCCGGCTTCTTCCCGATCGACGGTACCTCGGTCGCCGCTTGGATCGATGAGCTCACGGGTCTGACCTGCGCCGACGACGGTCTGCGCATCGAGCGACGGCTCCGTCGTCAGGGGAAGCACCGAGTCCTGCTGAACGGCGAGGAGTTTCCGCTCTCGATGCTCCGACAGGTCGGCGCCGCGTTGATCGAGATGCACGGGCAGCGGGCGCAGCTCTCGCTTCTCGACCCCAGTGCGCAACTCGACCGGCTCGATCGCTACGCCGACCTGATCCCGAAGCGCGAGGCGTTCGCGACGGCGTACCGTGCGGCTCGAGCGCTCGCTCGCGA
>JAGQRC010000465.1 GCA_020425835.1 Planctomycetota bacterium
CCGGCGTCGTGCTGCTCGAGCCGGTGATGCGATTCCAGATCACGACGCCGGACGAGTACTTCGGCGGGATCAACCAGGACCTCGTCCGACGCCGGGCGGAGGTCGACCACGTCGACGAGGTCTCCGGTCAGCGTCGTATCCAAGGGTCGGTCCCGCTCGCCGAGGTCTTCGGCTACACGACGACGCTGCGTTCCATCTCCCAGGGCCGAGCGGCCATGTCGCTGGAGCCGATCGGGTTCGCCCCCGCTCCCGAGGACGTCGCCGAGAAGTACCGCTTCTGATTCCGACGGGCGGTCCGGATCGGGCACCCGAGCGACGGCGGGAACGAGGCGTCCGACGCAGGGCGGCGCCGGCGTCGGTCGTCGCCGGGGTTCCGCAAGTCCCCTCGAACGAGCGGCTTGACTCTCATCCGACCCCGCCTATAATACGCGATCCTCGATAGGGTATGCCTGCGTTAATTCCTGCCCTGCAAGGGTTTAGGTGCGCGGGAGTCGAGGGGCCGCGCTGGCCGCGGCCACTGGCTCTGGATTCCCCGAAGCGCTCGAGTTCGCGCCCGCTCACGCCAGCGACCTCGATTCTTCACCGCGGCCCGAGCGAGAGCACTCGGAGCCCCGCGAGGGAAGGCCGGAGACAAGCGAGCCCGAGCCGTCATGACCGATCGCAGCGGCGACCGGTCGGCTCCGGACGCGTCGAGACCGATGCTCGTCACGGGAACGAATCGATGAACAAACCGAGGATCCGGATTCGGATGGAAGCGTACGACTACGAGGTGCTCGACGGCGCCGCGCTCTCCATCGTCGAAGCCGCCAAGCGAACCGGCGCTCTGGTTCACGGCCCCATTCCGCTGCCGACGCGGATCGAGCGCTTCACCGTGCTGCGCTCTCCGCACGTCAACAAGAAGTCGCGCGAGCAGTTCGAGATGCGCACCCACAAGCGGGTGATCGAGCTCAGCGAGGCATCCGCCAAGACCATGGACGCGCTGACCAAGATCAGCATGCCGGCGGGTGTCAGCATCCGGATCAAGGCGTGAGGGGGGAGCGATGGCGAAGAGAGAACGCAAAGCCCTCCTCGGGCGTAAAGTCGGGATGTCGCAGCTCTACACCGAAGGCGGGGCCCGCGTCCCGGTCACGCTGATCGAGGCCGGCCCCTGCACGGTGCTGCAGGTCAAGACGGTGGAGACGGACGGATACGAGGCGCTACAGATCGGTTTCTCGGACACCGCGAAGCGTGTCACCAAGCCGATGGAAGGCGTGTTCAAGAAGGTGGGCACCGCGGCGAAGCGGTGCATTCGGGAGATCCCGAAGACCACCGAGGCCGCTCCCGGCGACACGATCGACCTCTCGATCTTCGAGGGGATCGCCAAGGTCGACATCTCCGGCGTCTCCAAGGGCCGGGGCTTCTCGGGCTCGGTGCGCCGATGGAACCACGCGATCGGACCGAAGAGTCACGGCTCGAAGTCGAAGCGCGTGTTGGGTTCCTTGGGTATGCACCAAGACCCGGGGCGGATCATCAAGGGTCAGAGCATGCCGGGGCAGTACGGCAACAAGAACGTCAAGACCAGGAACCTGCAGGTGGTCTCGTTCGACGTCGAGAAGAACCTGCTCGTGGTCCGGGGCGCTGTTCCCGGTCCCAAGGGGGGCTTCCTGTACATCGAGGAGAGCATCGTCTGATCGAGTGATCGATCAGCGGGTTTGGAGCAACACCCCGGACTCCGTCAGAGGGTCGCGGGGCGAACAGGGCGTCTCGAACACCGATGGGCCGCCCCCGCAGCGCGCCGAGCTCGACCGAGCCGGGGCGTCGCGGCGATCAGAATCGACGAGGCCATGAGCCAGATCATGAAGAGAGAGTACGACGTCCCGGACCCCGTGGAGGTGCCGACCTTCGGCGCCGACGGCGGCAGTCAGGGGAATCGCACGTTCAAGGCGGGCGGCGTTCGGAACTACCCCAACGTCGCGCTGCTCAAGGAGGCGGTGCGCCGCTACCAAGGGCATCTGCGACGCGGAACCGCGTCGACGAAGATGCGCGGCGAGGTCAACGGGACGAACCGGAAGCCGTGGCGTCAGAAGGGGACCGGCCGAGCGCGGCAGGGAACCAAGAACGCGCCGCACTGGCGTGGTGGTGGAGTCTCGTTCGGTCCCAAGCCGCGAGTCTACGACTACGGTCTGCCCCGCAAGCAGCGACAGTTGGCGACTCGGCACGCGCTGCTCACCAAGCTCCTCGACGGGGAGACGAAGGTGGTGTCCGGGCTCTCGCTCGCCAAGCCGTCGACGCGGAGCATGTCCCGTCTGCTCGGCAAGCTCGGGGTCCTCGAGTCCTGCCTCCTCGGTGTCGCGACCGACACCGACAAGGAGGCGATCCGCAACCTCGTCCAGTCGTGCCGCAACCTGCGCCGGGTCGAGGTCCTGACCGTGGGGGACTTCAACGCCCTCGCCCTCCTGAAGCATCGCCATCTCGTGTTGACCGCCGAGGCGCTCGACGAGATCCAGAAGCGCGAAGACACCCTCCCGCACGAAGCGGCGCAGCGCGCCGGAGGTGACGCATGAGAGATCCGCACACCGTCGTCCGCGCTCCCCTGATCACCGAGAAGAGCACCTTCGGGATCGAGCACCATCGCGCCTACTGCTTCGAGGTCGCGTCCGACGCGAACAAGATCGAGATCGGCCAGGCGGTCGAGGCGATCTTCGACGTGAAGGTCCTCGCGGTGAACACCATGTGGAAGCGCGGCAAGCGCAAGCGTGTCGGGCGGAGCATCGGTATGACCAAGAAGTACAAGAAGGCGATCGTGACGCTCGCGCCGGGCCACAAGATCGATTTGATCTGAGGGAGACGCCATGGGAATTCGAGTCTACAAGCCGACGACCCCAGGGCGACGCAACGCGTCCGTCTCGGACTTCGCCGAGATCACGCGCTCCCAGCCCGAGAAGTCGTTGGTCGTCACGCTGAACAAGACCAGCGGACGCAACAACCACGGACACATCACCTCTCGCCATCGTGGCGGGGGAGCGAAGAAGCGTTACCGGCTCATCGACTTCAAGCGGACCAAGGACGGGATCCCCGCCAAGGTCGCCCACATCGAGTACGACCCGAACCGCACGGCGCGCATTGCCCTGCTGCACTACGTCGACGGCGAGAAACGGTACATTCTCGCTCCGCGGGGGCTCCAGGTCGGCGAGACGATCGAGTCGGGGGAGTCGGTCGAGCCCAAGACCGGCAACTGCATGCCGTTGCGCGGGATTCCCAACGGTCTGGCCGTGCACAACATCGAGCTCGTTCCGGGCGAGGGTGGCAAGCTGGTCCGCTCGGCCGGCATGTCGGCACAGCTCCTCGGTAAGGAAGGATCGCACGCGATCCTCTCCCTTCCTTCGGGAGAGATGCGCCGAGTCCACATCGAGTGTCGCGCGACGATCGGGGCGGTCGGCAACGAGGACCACCTGAACATCAAGCTCGGCAAGGCGGGACGGAAGCGTCACAAGGGGCGGCGTCCCCACGTGCGTGGGACCGCGAAGAACCCGGTGGCCCACCCGATGGGTGGAGGTGAAGGACGAACGGCGGGAGGTCGCCATCCCTGCTCGGCGACCGGCGTGCTCTCCAAGGGCGGCGTCACCCGCAAGCCTCGCAAGCGTTCGAACAAGCACATCATCCGTCGAAGGAAGAAGAAGTAATGGGACGCTCGCTCAAGAAGGGGCCGTTCGTCGACGTCAAACTCCTGAAGAAGGTGATGTCGCAGAACGAGGTCGGGAGCCTCCAGCCGATCAAGACGTGGGCGCGCGCCTGCACCATTGTGCCGGAGTTCGTGAACCACACGTTCATGGTCCACAACGGCAAGGAGTTCAAGAAGGTCTTCGTGACGGAGAACATGGTCGGACACCGGCTCGGCGAGTTCTCCCCCACGCGGATGTTCCGAGGCCACGCCGGATCGAAGAAGAAGTAGACGGGTCACCGGCGGGGCGCCGGACCGATTTCGACCTTCGCCCAGTTTTGGGCTAACCCTGCGAAACCGATTCGAGTACGATCGCCCCCTTTGCTCCGCCCGGCCGCAGGTCGCGGAGCGCGTGACCGTCGACGAGACTAGTACGGTCGAAGAGCCTAGTACGGTCGAAGAG
>JAGQRC010000466.1 GCA_020425835.1 Planctomycetota bacterium
GAATGAACAGGCTCGCGAGCAGGTAGACCGCGTCGGCGACGTCGACCCCGCCGTCGTCGTTGGCATCCAGCGCGTCGGGGCAGGGCCCCGGAACGGTCCCCGGAACGAACAACTCCTGGAGCGCCGTCACGACGTCCGAGATGTCGACGATCGCATCGCCGTTGGCGTCGCCGCGCTGGAACTCGCGTGTGCTCGGCGGCAGCACGTCGCCCGAGATCGAGTAGATGATCGGAAACGTCGCCAGCGCACCCGGATCGACGTCGGCGTTCCACTGGAACGCAACCGTCGCATCGCCACCGCTGAACGGGAGCCCCGTGTTGTCGAGCTGCGTCGGGGATCCGTCGCGCAACAGATCGCGCAGCACCGGGAACGGCGCGACTTGGAACTGACCGGCCAGCAACGCATCCAGGAAGGCCTGATTGGGAGTCGTCGAATCGGTGACGATGGTCTGGGTCGGGCCGAGGAGGGTGACCGTGTCGGTGCCGGTCGCGGACAGGGTCAGGTCGATGTAGGCGTAGCCGCGAATCGTCAGCGGCACGGGACTGACGTTGGTGGCGCGCATCGTCTGGACGACCAGCGCGCTGCCGGGTGAGGAGTCCGCGATCGCGGTGACCACTTCGATCTCGACGTCCGGCATCGAGAAGCTGTGCGTCGCCGTGTTCCCGAGGAACGTCGCGCTCGTCGGAGCGGAGAAGTCGAGCTCGATCTCGGGCGACAGCGCCAGCGTCCGCACGAACCAGAGGTGTTGGAAGAACCGGTCGTTCCCCGGATCCGCCTCGAAGTCGTTGAACTCCCCGACGAACGACCAGGTCGCATCACCGTCGGTGATGGACTGCGCTCGGGCCGTGCTCGGGGCACCGAGCTCGAAGGCGCCGAACTCGAAGGCACCGAAGAGAAGCGCGACCTGGAACACTCCGAGAGTCGGCAACCACCTCTGCGCACGGTGTGCGGACATCGACTCCACCTCCTTCGCCACGTATCGTCTCTGGTCCTCCGATCGGGTCAAGAAGCTGCCCGATCTCGCCCCACTCCCATCAGGTGCCGGACAACAACGACTGCAGACGCGCGTCGGCGATGTTGCCCCCGCTGACGATCGCCACGTGGAGACCGGGTTCGAGATCGGGAAGGCTCGCTCGGACCGCCGCGGGAGCCACCGCGCCCGACGGCTCGCAGCCGATGTCGAGCTCGCGGCGCAGGAGGCGGAAGGTCTCCGTGATCGCCGACTCCGGAACGGTGTGCGCCGCGACGCGGGCGCTCTCGAGGATCTCGAAGTTCGATGCCCCGACCGCGAGGGGCAGGAGCCCGTCGGCGACCGACGCAGTCTGCGACAGCTCGACGCGCCGACCCGCGCGGTGACTCTCCGCGAACTTGGCCGCCCCCTCGGGCTCCGCGGTGTGCAGGGTCGCGTTCGGTGCCAGTTCGCGGAGAACCACCGCCGCGCCGGACGCGAGGCCCCCACCGCCGACCGGGGCCCAGATCCCGACCGGGGGGTCCGGGAACGCGTCGAGGATCTCCAGCGTCGCCGTCGCTTGCCCCGCCACGATCCAAGGGTGGTCGAACGGGGGCACGATCGTCCAGCCGCGCTCGGTCGCGATCGCCTCCGCGCGCTGCCGGCGACTGGTGGAGGTCGGCCCCGCCCGCACCACCTCCGCACCCGCCGCGGCGATCGACGCCGCCTTCGACACGTCGACGTGGTCCGGGACCACGACGAGCGCGGCGATCCCCGCGGCGGCGGCCGCCTCGGCCACGGCGCGACCGTGGTTGCCGCTCGAGTAGGTCACCACCCCGGACACGTCCGGAGCGGACTCGAGCAGACGCACGATGAAGTGATTCGCCCCACGTCCCTTGAACGCACCGCTGACCTGCTCGCACTCGAGCTTCAGGAACAGCCGAACGCCCGCGCGTGCGCCCTCGGGCCACGGGACCTCCCGCAACGGCGTTCGTCGCACACGGTCCCGGATACGCTCGGCTGCCGCACGCACCTCTTCCAGCGTCACCTCGATCATCACCGGGCTCCCGTCGTCGTGAGGAGTCCCGCGGACGCGGGACGAGGGCTGGGTCGTCCGCCCCGTCAGCGTCGCCACCCGGGCGCTCACGCGCGGATGAACGGCGCCGACCGCCGCGGTCTTGATCCAGTGAACGGACCCGCCTATTCTCGAACTCACTTTCCACGTCCGCCATCGAATCCACCGCCGTGAGCCGCGCGAACTCGGCCGCTCTCGTCGGACGGAACTCCTTGAGTTGCATGGGCAGTGGCCGACACCCCGACGTGTGGCCCGCGCGTTCCTCCACCATCTTCGAGAGCTGGCTGCGTCCGTGGAAACCGAGCACACCCACGCCCCCACTTCGTTCGGACTCGACATGCACTGGACCTGGGAGTCGGCCACCCTCGGCGACGAGTACCTGGCCTGGCACGAGACGGCGAGACGCGAGTGCGTCCGAGACATCCTGCAGATGACGCACCTCGCCGATTCCGGCCACCCCGGCGGATCCCTCTCCTCGCTCGATCTCTACCTCGTGCTCTACTCCCACTGCCGACTCGATCCGGCAGACCCGTGGATGCACGACCGCGACCGCATCGTCGTGAGCCACGGTCACACCTCGCCCGGGGTCTACTCGGTGCTGTGTCGACTCGGCTACTTCGATCGCGAGTCGATGCTGACCGGCTTCCGTCGGACCTTCTCGAAGTTCGAGGGACACATCGAGCGCGACGTTCCCGGCGTGGAGTGGACCACCGGCAACCTCGGCCAGGGACTGTCGGCGGCGGCGGGGATGGCGCTCGCGCTGCGCTTCAAGAAGGTGGGCGCGCAGGTCTTCGTTCCGATGGGTGACGGCGAGCAGCAGAAGGGGCAGATCTCCGAGGCGCGTCGGTTCGTGCGCAAGTACCAGCTCCACAACGTCACCGCCCTCGTCGATCTCAACCATCAGCAGATCGGCGGTCGCATCGAGTCGATCATGCCGCAGGACATCGCTGCGGGCTGGGAAGCCGACGGCTGGACGGTGACGACGATCGATGGTCACGACCCGGTCCAGATCCATCGCGCCTGTCGCGATGCGGTTCGCGACACGACGACCCCTCACTGCATCCTCGCTCGAACGGAGATGGGCAAGGGCGTCTCGTTCATGGAGGGCACGCACGCGTACCACGGTGTGGCCGCCAACGCGGAGGAGTACGCTCGCGCCGCGGAGGAGTCGGGCGAAGATCCGGCGCTCTGGGACCTCGGTCGTCTGCGGGTGAGGATCGAAGCCCTCGAGTCGGGAGCCGAAGCCCCGGTCGAGCTCGCTTCGCCTCCCGACGTCTACCCGGCGATTCGACCGGGCACTCCTCGGACCTACGAGGTGGGCACGAAGTCGGACAACCGCAGCGCCTTCGGCAATGCCCTGCTCGATGTCGCCGAGGCGAATCGAGCCGACGACTTCACGCCGATCGCAGCGTTCGACTGCGACCTCGAGGGCTCGGTGAAGCTCGGCGCGTTCCACAAGGCCTTCCCCGGGCACTTCATCCAGTCGGGGATCCAGGAGCATCACACGGCGACGTGCGCCGGAGCGCTGTCGATCGAGGAGATCGTCAGCGTCTTCGCCGATTTCGGCGTGTTCGGCGTCTGCGAGACCTACAACCAGCATCGACTCACCGACATCAACCACGGTCACCTGAAGCTCGCCTGCACGCACATCGGTCTCGACGTCGGGGAGGATGGGCGCACGCATCAGTGCATCGACTACATCGGAGTGCTCGCCAACCTGTTCGGGATCAACATCATCGTCCCCGCCGATCCCAACCAGACCGATCGTGCGCTCCGCCACATGCTGGTCGAGCCGGGGATGTTCTTCCTCGGCATGGGTCGATCGAAGCTCCCGATCATCACGGGCGAGGATGGCCAACCGTTCTTCGCGGGCGGCTACGCCTTCGAGATGGGTCGACTCGACTGGATCCGTCGCGGCGCGCGCGGGAGTGTGGTGGTGACCGGCACGCTCGCGGGTCGTGCGGTCGAGGCCGTCGAACGCTTGCGGTCCGACGATCTCGACGTCGGGATCGCGGTGCTCGCCACGCCGGCGTACATCGCCGCGGCGAGCTTGGAAGAGCTCGCCCGAACCCCGGGT